>JBILRJ010000140.1:0-7848 GCA_044372695.1 Spirosomataceae bacterium | reverse complement strand
GCGGTATTTCTTCTTTGAGGCTCTTTTAAAATTTGATCTGGACTCAGAAATGGCAATTGTTCTTGCACCAAAGCCGCAAATTCAATCGAGGTAACCACATACATATTTTCTTTGGGCACAATTCCCTCAAATCGTTCCGCTGTTTGCTGAAGCATGGTTTTACCCACTCCCAATACGTCAATAAATTGTTTGGGTTGATTACTTCTGCTAATGGGCCAAAATCTGGTGCCAATTCCACCCGCCATGATGATTAAATATTGATTTTTCATATTTATTTGTTGGATAAAAACTGACTAATCCTTTCACCAGTATTTTCTCGAATGGATGAATAAAATAAATTCATATCAGCTTTGTGCCAATTTTTTATGTTGACAAACATTCTACCCTTTACATAAGGAGTGTTTGTCCAAAGAATGCCTAAATGATTTTGTGCATCTGCCATGTTTTTGGCATACTTAAATCCCAAAAACACTCCTCCTTTATTCATTTCTTTGGGTTTAAACTCTTCGTCTAAGGTCCAAGAGAGCGGATTGGTTGACACCAAGTTGGTGGCAGTGCCGGGATGCCAAGGTGGTAAATAACCTTGCTTGAAGGTAGTCCATGCAACAAAACAGCCTGTAGAGGAGGAAGAAGTACAGGGAGGTATTTTTTGAAAGGTATTTTTTTCAGTCGCAATGCCAATGATATACGCCGCAACTAATTGATTTTGTAAAGGCTTTCCGTCAAAAAAATCTTTTAACAATCGAGTGGCATGTAGTGTGCCTTGGCTGTGTCCAGCTATGACGATGGGGCGCCCTTGATTGAAGTTTTTTAAATAATATTGAAAGGCTTTTTTTACGTCTTGGTAAGCAAGGTCCAATGCCGCATCTTTGTCGGTTTTGTTAGGTGTAACAAAGGCATAATAATGCGCTTGTCGATACCTAGGTGCATATACCTTGCAGGATCCGTTGAATATAGAGGCTTGATTCAGAATGGTTGAACTATCTGTGATACTATTTAAATAATCATCCTCCACAGATCCGTTCCAAATGTAGGCATCTTTGGGTTCGTAGGTAAATATGGTGGGATGGACAAAAAATACATCCGCTTTGGCTTCTGCTTGTAGGTCTTTAAATCCGGAGTTTTTAGGGACTAAATCAGCCGCATCTTTTTTATCCGGTAAGGCAGCCCAATTTTTTGATAATTCGTAGGCTATTTCTGGCGGACTAGGAACTTCTGACCATGACTTGTTCAATACAACTTTTGGGACATTGAAACAGCTATTCAAAAAGAAAAGTGAAGCGATGAAGATAAAAAGAAGTGTATGGTTTTTCATGAAAAAATTAAACCGAAATTACGAATAATTCTCGATTTATTGGGAGAGATACCGGTAGATTGGAAAAGAATTACCTCGATTTATTGCTGGAGGATGGTGTTTAAATTGGGAGAAAATCCAACCTTAGGCAAATTAATTAGCTGTTGAAATTCACCAAAGTGTATTTTTTTTCAAAATATTATTGTTTTTTCTATAAGAAATGCAAAAAAACAAGAATATTTTTTATTTTTGTCGCTGATTATATTTAGGTATATCATCTCCTAATTTTAAAAAAATCATTATGAAAAGAATTTTTACTCAAATTTTACCAAGTTTTGTCGTTTTGATGATGCTTAGTTTGTCTGTTTTTGCACAGACTAAAATTGGCGGAAAAGTGACAGATGCAGCTTCCAAAGAGGAGTTAATTGGTGTTAGTATTGCCGTAAAAGGTAAGGTTATCGGAACGATAACGAACGCAAATGGTGGTTTTTCATTAACTACCTCAACTCCTGTCCCTTTCACCATAACCGTTTCTATGGTAGGTTATGAGCGCCAAGAGATTGTTGTTAAAGGGGCAAAAACAGACTTTGCTATCCAATTGAAAGAACAGGCTACACTTGGTCAAGACATTGTTGTTTCAGCAAGTCGTATCGAAGAAAGTGTATTACAATCGCCAGTTTCTATTGAGAAGTTGGATATTCGTGGAATTCGTGAAACTCCTTCTGCTTCTTTTTATGATGCTATGAAAAACATCAAAGGGGTAGAATTAAGTACACAATCAGTTTCTTTCTCTTCCATCAGTATGCGTGGATTTAACGGAAACGGTAATGCTCGGGTTGTTCAAATGATCGACGGCATGGATAACCAAGCTCCGGGTTTGAACTTTTCGGTAGGTAACATTGTGGGTATTTCTGAATTGGATTTGGAAGGTGTGGAATTGTTGCCTGGTGCAGCATCTGCATTGTACGGTCCAAATGCCTTAAATGGTATTTTATTGATGAACTCTAAAAGTCCTTTCTTGTACCAAGGTTTAAGCGCTCAAGTGAAAGCAGGTGCCATGCACGCGGCTAATCGTTCAACGGCAACGACTCCTTACAGCGATATTTCTTTGCGTTATGCCAAGGCCATCAACAACAAATGGGCTTATAAAATTAACTTTAATATGTTGAGTGCTGAAGATTGGCAAGCAACAGATTACCGCGATCAAAGTTTGTTGAATGGAAATGCGCTAAGCAATGGAACCCGTGGTAACAACTTAGCTTTTAACGGGGTTAACATATATGGAGATGAAACAAATGTCAACATGTTGAGCTCATTGAGCCCTTTGTTGAGAGATCCAACCAATCCATTGACAGCGGGTATCAATCAAATTTCAGCTGCAACAGGAGGTTTATTAACCCCAACAGCAATTTTGAATTCCATTGTTCCTAATACATTTATATCGCGCCAAGGTTATCAAGAAGCTGATTTGGCTTCTTATGCTAATCGTAACATGAAATTTAATGCAGCTTTGCATTATCGTTTCAATGATAAAGTTGAATTGATTTTGCAAGGTTCTTATGGACAAGGTACAACTGTTTACACAGGTGCTGACCGTTATTCGATCAAGAACTTTAGTATGGGTCAATACAAAGCAGAGTTAAAAGGAGCTAATTTCTTTTTAAGAGCTTACACAACTCAGGAGAATTCAGGAGATGCTTACGCAACAGGTACATTAGGACAATTGGTGAATGAGGCTGCCAAGCCAAGTACTGTTTGGTATCCACAATATTTCTCAACTTTTGCCGGTTTATCTTTGACTAATTTTGGAACACAATTACAAACTGGATTACGTTCAGGAATGTCTCCTCAAGTGGCCATCGGATCAGCAATTGCCAATACACAAGCCGGTTTTGCAGGTTATCATAACTCGGCTCGCGCTTTAGCTGACGCAGGTCGCTTGGTGCCAGGTTCAGCTGGTTTCAATGCCGCTGTTGAAAAAATTAAGCAAACTGCTTTACCAAGAGGAGCTAAGTTTACAGACAAGTCTGCTCTTTACCATTTGGAAGGTATGTACAATTTGACAGAAAAGTTCAACAACAAAATTGAAATGATTGTTGGAGCTAACTTCCGTCAGTATGCTTTGAATTCTGAAGGTTCTTTGTTCGCATTGGATAACAATGGAAATGAATTTACCATCAGTGAGTATGGAGCGTACGGACAAATTGCCAAGAAAATTCTATCTGATAAATTGAAATTGACTGGTTCCCTTCGTTACGATAAAAACGAAAACTTTGACGGAGTATTTAGTCCGCGTTTTTCAGGAGTTTTCACAGAAGGTCGTTCTAATTTCAGAGCATCTTACCAAACTGGTTTCCGTATCCCAACTACCCAAGATCAATACATCGATTTGAATACTCCTTCAGCTCGTCTATTGGGAGGTTTGGATGTCGTTCAGAACCGTTACAAGTTAGCAGGTAATTCCTTTACCTTGCAATCAGTTTTAGCTGGCAAGCCAGAGGTGTATCAGGCAAAACCTTGGAAACCAGAGCAAGTTCAAACATTTGAAGTTGGTTACAAAGGATTTTTAGGAGATCGCTTATTAGCTGATTTCTATTGGTACCAGTCGAACTACACCAATTTTTCAGCAGGTAGAACAGTTGTTCAATTACCATCTCAACACAATGATCCAACGGTAGTAGGAAATAAAGTTTTCAATTTCCCTTCCAATGTTGACAATACAGTCGTAACCAATGGTTGGGCTTTGGGATTGGATTACCAATTGGGTTCAAACTGGATGTTAGGAACCAACGTTTCTTACAATGCTGTGAAGGACAATGGAGGATTGGTTGATTACCAATTAGCTTTTAATACGCCTAATTACCGTACCAACGTATCCCTTGGAAACCGTAACATCGGTGGTTCTGGATGGGGTGTTAATGCGGTTTGGAGATACCAAGAGCAGTTTGTTTGGCAATCAAGCATTGTTAACCAGGTGGTTAATCAATCTCAACAAAGTTTAATCCCTGCTTTTCATACTTTAGATGCACAAATCAGTAAAAAATTATCTGGTTTGAAATCCATTTTGAAAGTTGGTGGATCTAACATTTTAGGTGCAGCTTACACCACTGGCTGGGCAAACCCAACCGTGGGAAGTATTTACTACGTAAGTATCACATTTGACGAATTATTCAACAAATAATAATTTCCGATATTTTATTGAGGCTGCCTCCCAAGGGCAGCCTCTTTTTTTGTACCTTTGACGATTATTTTGATTCCAAACATGCAAGAAACTAAGGATTTAACAGGTTTTTCACACATTGAAGTTTTTGGTGCAAGAGAGCATAATCTGAAAAATATTGATGTTAAAATTCCACGAAATCAATTGGTCGTTGTGACAGGTATTTCGGGTTCTGGAAAATCAAGTCTTGCCTTTGATACCATTTATGCAGAAGGACAAAGAAGGTACATGGAAAGTTTTTCAGCTTATGCCAGAAGCTTTTTGGGTAACATGGAACGCCCAGATGTAGATAAAATCGAAGGGCTTTCGCCTGTTATTTCCATTGAACAAAAAACCACTTCTAAAAATCCTCGTTCAACAGTAGGTACTACCACAGAAATCTATGATTTTTTGAGACTCCTCTATGCCAGGGGGTCGGAGGCTTTCAGCTATTTAAGTGGCCAAAAAATGGTTAAGCAATCCGTGGATCAAATTATTGCTACTTTAATGCAGCAATTTCATCTGGGGAAAGTTGTTTTATTAGCTCCGCTGGTAAAAGGTCGTAAAGGTCATTATCGGGAACTTTTTGTCCAAATAGCTAAATGGGGATTTACCAAAGTTCGGATTGATGGTGAAATAGTTGAATTAGAGGCTAAAATGCAGGTGGACCGATTTAAAGTCCATGATATTGAAGTAGTGATTGATCGTTTGGTCGTCAATGAAGAGGATCGCTTGCGTATTTCTCAAAGTTTACAAACAGCTATGAACCTCGGAAAGGGGCAAGTGTATGTCTTGGATGAAAAGAAAAAATTGCATTATTTTTCTCAAACCTTGATGGATCCGGAAACAGGTCTTTCTTATGACGAACCTGCACCTAATTCTTTTTCTTTCAATAGTCCTTATGGTGCTTGTCCTTGTTGCAATGGATTGGGTGTCATTGAAGAAATAACCCGAGAATCTGTGATTCCAGATCCTAAATTGAGTATCATTCGCGGTGCCATTGCACCCATTGGAGAATACCGTGAATTATGGATTTTTAAGCAATTGGAAGTCCTATTGAAGCCTTTCAAAATAGGTCTTTCTACTCCCATAGAAAAGTTTCCTGAGGAGGCGATTGAATTAATGTTATACGGAACGGATGAGGTTGTACCTGTTCCATCCAAGAAATATGTAGGAACAGAATGGACCACCAAATATGAGGGGATCATTCATTTCTTGAAAAAGCAGCAAGAAAATGGATCCGAAAAAACACAAGATTGGTTGCGTGATTTTTTGATGATAAAAACGTGTCCAGAATGCAAGGGATTTCGTTTGAAAAAAGAGTCTTTGCATTTTAAAATAGATGGGAAACACATTGGCGACTTAGCACAAATGGATATTTCGGATCTGGAAAATTGGTTTGTCAATTTGGAAGAACGAATTTCTGATCGTCAAAATCAAATTGCCCATGAGGTTTTGAAAGAGATAAGAAAGCGGATTGGATTTTTGACGCAAATTGGATTGAGTTATTTGACTTTGGATCGCCCAATGAAAACACTTTCGGGTGGAGAATCTCAACGGATAAGGTTGGCTACTCAAATTGGAACACAATTAGTAGGTGTGCTTTACATCATGGATGAACCGAGTATTGGTTTGCACCAAAGAGACAATGAGAAGTTGATTCAGGCCTTGAAAGATTTACGCGATTTGGGCAATTCTGTTTTGGTCGTAGAGCACGACAAAGACATGATGTTGGCCTCTGATTACATTTTGGACATTGGTCCGGGTGCGGGCCGACATGGCGGACACATCGTTGGGCAAGGTACACCTGCGGAATTTTTAAAATTGGAAACTCCAACAGCCAAACATCTGAACGGGAAATGGGAGATTGCCATTCCTGAACAAAGAAGAAAAGGCAATGGGAAAGAGATTAAATTAGTTGGAGCGAAGGGGAATAATCTGAAAAATGTCACGGTTAAAATTCCTTTGGGAATTTTGATTTCTGTTACTGGAGTTTCTGGTTCAGGAAAATCAAGTTTGATACATGATACATTGGTGTTGAAATTAAAACAGCATTTTGACCGCACCAAGCGAGATGCCATGCCATTTAAATCCATTGAAGGTTTGGAGTTTATTGATAAAATCATTGAGGTCGATCAATCGCCAATTGGACGGACTCCGCGTTCAAACCCTGCTACCTATACGAATATGTACAGCGACATCAGGCTTTTATATTGTGAACTTCCTGAATCCAAAATTAGGGGTTATAAAGCTGGTCGTTTCAGTTTCAATGTAAAGGGGGGGAGATGTGAAACTTGTGAAGGTGCGGGAAGAAAGAAAATTGAAATGGAATTTTTGCCCGATGTATTGGTGGAATGTGAAACGTGTAAAGGAAAACGCTTTAATCGTGAAACCTTGGAAGTCAGATTTAAAGGAAAATCCATCTCGGATGTCTTGGATATGACGGTTGAACAGGCTTTGGAATTCTTTGAGCATCAGCCAAGGATTTATCGTAGGGTAATGACCTTGTCGGAAGTTGGATTGGGGTATATTACCTTGGGACAGCATGCGACAACCTTGTCTGGCGGAGAAGCGCAGCGAGTGAAATTGGCTGAAGAATTATCTAAAAAGGATACCGGAAATACTTTGTATGTCTTAGATGAGCCCACGACGGGACTGCATTTTCAAGATGTTAAATTGTTGTTGGATGTATTACAAAAGTTGGTAGATAAAGGAAATACCGTACTGATCATTGAACATAATTTGGATGTGATTAAAGTTTCGGATTATGTGATTGACATGGGCCCGGAGGGCGGAAATGCAGGTGGCACCTTGATTGGTTCGGGTACTCCTGAGGACATCGCCAAAGTCAAGGGTAGTCATACAGGAAGGTTTTTGAAAACGGAGCTGAAATAGGAAGAGAGAAGAGAGAAGACGGGAAGAGAGAAAATATGAAGAGAGAAGAGAAAAGAAAAAATGGCACCATCTCAAAAAGTGTGTTAATAAAAAATAACATTGGTTGCAGCCTTTTAACCAAAGGATCCTATTTTACCTCTCAAGCTATAATATTTCATAGAAGCAAATGATGGCTATTAATCCTCCAATACACCCAATTAATAATGTCAATAATTTTTCTTAGGGCCATAAAATAGATCATATACGATAAATGAATAGATTAGAAATAAATCCAATGCCCAAAAGATCATATTCGTATTCTTGGTAAAGAGTAGATAGAAAAACAAAGCTATTCCCGTGTATGATAAAAATTTAAATACGAGATATGTTGTTTTCATTTTTAAAATTCAAATAGCTTGTGTTAAATATAATTAAGTTTTTTCTACTATATTTTTCTAATCATTTTTGAGTTTATTGTATA
>JBILRJ010000008.1:0-27850 GCA_044372695.1 Spirosomataceae bacterium | reverse complement strand
TTGTAGCAATGAATCGTAAACTGATTTTATCAAGTCCATTACTCGAAATAACCATCTCTAGGTTATGCCAAGAACTGATTGAAAATCAAATCAGTGAAACAGAAACTGTTATCTTAGGTTTACAACCCAGAGGGATATTCTTTGCAGAAAGAATCGCTAAAGAATTAAGTGAATTATTGGGGTATACCATTCAAACAGGAAAACTAGACGCGACTTTTTATCGAGATGATTTTAGAAGAAGAGACCCTGTATCACCCAATAGTACTGATATCCCCTTTATTATCGAAAATAAACGTGTCATTTTAGTAGATGATGTTTTAGCAACAGGCAGAATGGTACGAGCAGCTTTAGATGCATTAAATTCTTTCGGAAGGCCAGCTAAAGTAGAACTTTGTGTCTTAATTGATCGTATATACAATAGAGATTTGCCTATACATGCAGATTATGTTGGAAAAAATGTGAATACGCTTCCAACAGAAAAAGTATTGGTAGAATGGAAAGAACAAGGCAATGAAGCCGATAAAATTTGGTTAATAACGCATCAATGATCCTTTAAATATGTTGAAATCGCCACATTTACTGGGAATTAAAGATTTGGATGAAGAATCCATTCAATTAATTGTAAAAACAGCCAAAGAGTTCAAAGAAGTTCTCAATCGACCCATTAAAAAAGTTCCTTCTCTCAGAGATGTAACCATTGCTAATGTATTTTTCGAAAACTCAACAAGAACCCGATTATCGTTTGAATTAGCCGAAAAAAGGCTTTCTGCAGATACCATCAACTTTTCTGCATCTGGCAGTTCAGTTAAAAAAGGAGAAACCCTCCTAGACACCATTAATAACATATTGGCCATGAAGGTCGATATGATCGTGATGCGTCATGCTAGTCCTGGAGCTCCACATTACCTAGCAAAACACATCAAAGCAAACATCATTAATGCCGGAGATGGAACCCATGAGCATCCCACACAGGCTTTGTTAGATACATTTTCACTGAAAGAAAAACTGGGCGATTTGGCAGGAAAAAAAATAGCCATTATTGGGGATATACTTCATTCAAGAGTTGCCCTTTCCAATATATACGCTCTTAAAAAACAAGGTGCAGAAGTTCGACTTTGTGGGCCAAGTACTCTGATACCCAAACACATACAATCATTAGGTGTGGAAGTATCCCATGATGTAAAATCAACTTTAGCCTGGTGCGACGCAGCCAATGTCTTACGAATTCAATTAGAAAGACAACAAATTAAATATTTCCCAAGCCTTAGAGAATACGCACAGTTTTTTGGCATAAACCGACAAATGTTGGAAGAATTACCCAAGGAAATTGTCCTAATGCACCCTGGACCCATCAATAGAGGCGTTGAATTAAGTTCCGATGCAGCAGATTCCCCGCATTCCATCATCTTAGACCAAGTGGAAAATGGAGTCGCGGTAAGAATGGCAGTATTGTATTTATTGGCTTCGCAGAGATAGGAATAGAGGTAAGAGGTAAGACGTAAGAGGTAAGATGGACTCTCTTCTCTCTTCTCTCTTCTCTCTTCTCTCTTCTCTCTTCTCTCTTCACAACATCCGCTTCACGTCAATCTCATTTCCGCATTTAAAATGTCCTAATGGACAAGAGATTTTACCGTGATCACCGCAGGGACGACAAGAGAGTATTTCGCTTGTTTCAATGATTGTACTTTCATCTGAAAGAGGTCCAAAACCAAAAGCAGGTATCGTAGAACAAAAAATAGCCACCGTTGGTACATTTAATGCTGAACAAAGGTGCATTGGTCCAGAATCATTGACATAACTCTTTTTACTCTGTTGGTATATATAAGCGGAGGCCAATAAAGGATGTTTCCCCGTTTCATTATAAATAGTGCGACCGGCTCCTTCAAATGATTTAACAATTTCATTGGACAAATCTTGTTCATTGGGTGCTCCCATCAAAACAATTGTTTGATTTAAAGGCAATAATCGAATAAAATCAATCCATTTTTGAATCGGGAAGCGTTTGGTTTCCCAAACACTACCTGGAGAAATACAGATGTACTCTTTCAATTTCAGACCTTCCGGCAATTGCATGCTTGGTGGATTCAAAAAAGGTTTATACACCTTCTCCCCTAGCCAATCACATAATAAAGAAGTATTGCGTTGAATTTCGTGGTCACCATTACCAAAATAATGAGGCATTTTTTTGGAAAAAAATCGAGAAAGCGGATTTTTATCAAATCCTATGACAAACTTTGCTCCGATGCTTAGACTCAAAAGCCCCATACCGAAAAAACGTTGCAATACAATAACTCGATCAAATTTTTCAAGTGATAATTTTTTTTGCAAATCAATCCAACTTCTGAATTTGTTCTTCTTGTCGTAGGTCCAAACTTGCTCCAAATTAGGGAAATCATATGCTTGAAAAATACTTTCATTTCCTTTTCTGACCAATAAATGAATCTTTGTTTCTGCAGATTCATTACGTATTTTTTCCAACAATGAGGTAGCTAGAATCGCATCTCCTAAAAATGCAGTTTGAATAATTAATACTTTGGACGAAACGATCATTTGAGAAAAAGAATGAATTAGCCATAAATTTACTTAAATTTGAGACATTTTTAGTCAATTTAATCTACATGAATTCAATTCAAAGCATCACACTTTCTAATGGAATCACCATTGTCCATCGACAAGTGGTCCATACAGAAATATCTCACATGGGAATCATGTTAGACATTGGAAGTCGTGACGAGAATGTAGAAAACCAAGGTATTGCACATTTTTGGGAGCATTTGGCATTTAAAGGGACCAAAAAGAAAAACAACATCGACATTATCAACAGGTTGGAAGTGATTGGTGGAGAATTAAACGCCTACACAACCAAGGAAAAAATTTGTTTTCATGCTTCGGTTCTTTCACCTTATTATGAACGCGCTTTGGAATTACTCACCGATATCACCTTTCAATCTACCTTTCCGAGCAAAGAACTTGAAAAAGAACGAAGCGTCATATTAGAAGAAATGTCCATGTATTACGATGCCCCAGAGGAAGCTATTCAGGACGATTTTGATGAATTATTGTTTCCTGGGCATTCATTAGGGTTAAATATTTTGGGAAACCAACAAACGGTCAATTCATTTCAAGACCATGATCTCAATCAATTCATTGATGATCATTTAGATACGCATCGCATCGTATTTTCTTCGATAGGTAAAATTGCACACGAAAAGATTTTTAAATGGGCCGAAAAACATTTAGGATGCATTCCAGGTAAAAAACAGCTGCAGAAAAGAATTATTCCTGCCGAAATGATTCCAATGGAAAAAATAGTAAAAAGAGGCCTTACACAATCGCATGTAGCAATTGGTCGTCAATCATTTGCGATTGAACACCCAGATAGATTGGCATTTTTTATGTTAATCAATTTATTAGGAGGGCCTAGCATGAATTCTCTGCTCAATGTTTCCGTACGAGAAAAGCATGGTTTAGTTTATTCCATAGAAGCTAGTTTTACCTCTTACATGGATGCCGGATTTTGGGCAATTTATTTTGGGACAGAACCCAATCAGGTGAAAAAATCCATCAAGTTAATCCATCGAGAATTCGAAAAACTCCAAGATAAACGATTAAGCCCCAATCAATTTTTAAAAATACAATCGCAGTTGAAAGGTCAATTGGCAATGGCAGAGGAAGGGAATTTGAATTTTATGCTCATGATGGCGAAAAGTCTTTTAGACCGAGAAAAAATCGAAACATTGGAGGAAATATTTGAACAAATTGATCTCATTGAGGCCCAAAAACTACAAGATTTATCAATAGAAATGTTAGATCCTAAACAATTGAGTTGCTTGATTTTCGAACCTTAATCCCAAGCACCTTGCATTTATACCTACACATTCCATTTTGCAAACAGGCTTGTCATTATTGTGATTTTCATTTTTCAACACAATTGAACGGCAAAGTGCGATTAATTCAAGCAATATTAAAAGAAATCGACTTGCAAAAAAATTATTTAGAGAACAAAACTCTCCAAACAATCTATTTTGGAGGAGGAACTCCATCTTTGTTAAGCGAAGCAGAATTAGATGACATATTTCATAAAATTCATGAACAATTTGAGGTATTACCAGATGCCGAAATCACTTTAGAAGCTAATCCAGAAGATTTAAACAGCGAGTATTTAAGCGTGCTAAAAAAAAGAGGCATAAATCGATTAAGCATTGGAGTCCAAAGTTTTCAAGACAAAAATTTACTTTTCTTAAATCGGAATCATAGCGCAGAATCAGCTAAAAATGCAATCCTTAACGCTCAACAAATAGGCATAAATAACATCAGCATTGATTTAATTTTTGGAATTCCCAATAGTACAATTGACGAATTGAAGGCAGATATTTTAACGGCCATCAACCTAAATGTTCCACACATTTCCGCCTATAGTTTAACCATTGAATCAAAAACAGTTTTTGGAGTTCGCAAGCGCAAAAAGCAATTTCATGAAATCCCTGATGTTGAAATGGCTAAACAATTTGAAATTACCCATACCCTTTTAGAAAAAAATGGGTTTGAAGGCTATGAAATATCGAATTTTGCTAAAAATGGAAACTATTCTAAACACAATACCAGTTATTGGATGCAGGAAGAATACTTAGGAATTGGACCATCAGCGCATAGTTTTAATGGAAATAGCCGTCAATGGAATATTTCCAATAATATCCAGTATTGCCAATCCATTGAAAATTCTACCATCAACGCTGAAATCGAAAATTTAAGTAATCTAGACAAAATCAATGAATACATTATGACTCGATTAAGAACTCAATGGGGAATTGATTTAAATTGGGTTGAAAAAAATGGAAATTCGGAACAATTAAAGACCATTCATTCATGGGTCAAAGAGGAATATGGCGTGATTAAACTCAATCATTTTATCCTGAACGACAAAGGACGAATCATTGCTGATAAATTAAGTAGTGATATTTTCATCGTTTAGTTTATGAATTAAAAAGAGAATTGTATTTTTGCAATCTAAAAATTTAACCCAACAATCAGATGGCCCAAAGAATTGATTTATCGAATACCAAACGCACTAGAAAGACAGCGTCTAAATTCGAGAAAATCATTTCGAATGAAAATCCAGCCAAGGCCAATCATACTCTTAAATATTATTTCAAAAAAGCTCTTAAAATACTTTTTTACTTTTGGTTCGCATCTTTTGTAGCCATCATTTTATTCAAATTTCTTCCGATATATTTTACTCCTACCATGCTGGTACGTAAGATCGAGGCTTTGAAATTAGGGGAAGAAAGTAAAATATACAGCCAATGGACCCCCTATTCTCAAATTGATAAAAATTGTGCTTTAGCAGTAATTGCCTCCGAAGATCAACGATTTCCAAGCCACAAAGGTTTTGATTTTGAAGCATTGCAAGGAGCTCTAAAAAACAATTTAAGAGGAAAAAAAATCAAAGGTGCCAGTACTATTTCACAACAAGTAGCTAAAAACGTATTTCTTTGGCAAGACAGAAGTTACATCAGAAAAGGATTGGAAGTGTATTTCACTTTTATGATTGAATTAATTTGGGGCAAAGAAAGAATCTTAGAAGTTTACTTGAATGTGGCGGAAACAGGCAAAATGACATTCGGTGTCGAATCTGCTTGTAGACGTTATTACAATCACTCTGCTCTGGAAGTATCCAAATCTGAAGCAGCCAGAATTGCGGCCGTTTTACCCAATCCCATTCGTTTTTCGATTAAAAATCCTTCCAATTATGTTTTGAGAAGATCCAATTCCATACAAAGACAAATGAGGATGCTGGGAGGAAAAAAATACCTTGACGAAATCAAATAAGTTCTACATTCGGATCCCAAAATACTTGCGAAAAATTTTGAATTTGGTCATTTACCACTTTAAGCCCCTCCGATTCTAAAAGTTCTTGCATTCGATTACCTCCAAATGCCACCTTGCCTGTAAGCAAACCGGATCTATTCACCACTCGATGCGCAGGTATTTCAGGAAATGTATGACTCGCGTTCATGGCCCAACCTACCATTCTTGCCCCACCTTTCATGCCAATATAGGCAGAAATAGCACCATAAGAACTCACTCTGCCTTTAGGAATTAGCATCACAACTTGATAAATTGCATCAAAGGAGTTCAAATTCATCATTCACTAGATTTCTTCTTTTCTCTCTGCTATCTCTTTTTCTAATTCAGCATACCATTTTGTGCCAAATTTACGGATCAAAGGATCTTTTAAAAATTGATAAACCGGAACTCCCAGTTCCTTACCATGCGAACAAGCATCAGAACAAATGCTCCATCTTTCGTAATTAACCGATTGATATTCTGCTAATTTTGCGATGCGAATGGGGTATAAATGACAAGAAATGGGTTTTCGAAAATCTGTTTTACCCGCAAAATAAGCTTGTTCTATTCCACACTTTAAGTATCCTTTTTCATCGTATATGGCATAAGCACATTCCCGACCTTGAATAATTGGAGTAGAGAAATCGCCATCTTCATCTTTAACCCAAGCACCTGATTTGGCAATTTCCATTAATCCTTTTTCAGATAAAAATGGTTTAATATCCTGTTGAATTCGATCCAAAATCAGTAATTCTTCTTCTTCCAAAGGAGCTCCTAAATCACCCTCTACACAACATGCTCCTTTGCATTTTGCTAAATCACACACAAAAAATTCATCGGAAATGTCTTCACTGATGACGGTATCGTCTATTAAAATCATATTCGTTTTATTGAAATGTAAAGTTAAAAATAAGTTCCAGGTATGAAATACATCTGAAAAACAATTTTAAATCGTAAATAACGTTGTAGTCAAATAAATTTAATATTTTTGTGATTGGTTTATTGATTTATGATGATCAACCATTTCATCTTCCTAAATTATATGATAAAAAAGAACTTGTTTCTTTTCCTGTTGATTACATCAAGCATTCCTGCATTTGCATTCCAAAGCATTCCTGACAGTATTTTAATCGGAAATGTAAAAGTCCTTGTACATGCATCAGCAAAACCCATTCTTGAGAAGGAATGGAACATGATTAGCTCCAATCGGAAATACGTGGCTGGTTTAATTGCAAAAATGCGCTTATATTTTCCTGTCATTGAACCCATTCTCAAGCAAGGCAATATTCCAGATGAATTTAAATATTTGTGTGTACAAGAAAGTAGCTTAAATCCCAATGCCATTTCTACTTCCCAAGCTGTTGGATATTGGCAATTTAAATACGAAACTGCCAAAGATGTAGGCATGAGCGTAAATAAAGAGGTAGATGAACGAAGACATATTTTAGAATCAACCAAAGGTGCAGTAAATTATTTTACACGAAATAACAGCGTTTTAAATAATTGGATAAGTACGCTACTTTCCTACCGAATGGGCTTGGGCGCATTAAAAAAATCACCCTACTACACGAAATGGCAAAATAAAACAGAAATTGAAATTGACTCATCCACTGATTGGTACGTGTTAAGATTCATGGCCTACAAAAACTTTTGGGAAAGTCAAGTTGGTTGTTTCAGTGATAGTACCGCTGAAAAAAGTGATGTCAGTTTAGTTTGTTATAAAAACGTGCAAGGAAAAAATTTGTATGACTTATCAGACGAATTGAACATAAGTTTTGATGATTTAAAAAAACATAACCCTTGGATTCTAAAAGATTATTTACCAAATGATAAAATGTACACCATTTATCATCCTTCCAACCTAAGCGAGTTCTCATCTACTAGTCCAACCAAAGCACCTAAAATTGAAATAAAACAGGAAATTATCGACGAATCGAACTTAATTGCCTCCATAGATTCAACCATATTATATGTACCTGCTCAAAAAGAAAAAGCTTTGTACCCTAAAAAGAAATACAAAGAAATCATGAGCAAGGAAATTGAAATCAAAATACACAAAGTCGTTGAGGGAGATAATCTAACAAGTTTAGCGATAAAGTATGGCATGACCTTGGAAGCAATTCTTACGTTGAATAATTTAGAAATGAATTCCTTGTTGAGTTTAGGTCAAGCCATCAAATATGTCAGAAAGATCCCGATGCTAGAATTGATTTCAAAAAAAATTGATGAAAAAAATCTTAGAATGGCAGAAAAACTTCCCAAAAAAGAAGTTGAAGAGACAGAAAAAGTCATGACAAATGAAGCTAAGGAAGATTACTCATACCGAAACGTCCGGACAAAAACAGAAAAAGAACCCCTACTCATTGAACCCGCCATCAGCCGCGAAATCAATATTCAACCTGAAAATGAAAAGAATGGAAAATGGCTAGACAGCCAAATGCCTGTAAAAAAGTTGGATTCTAGTATCAGAAAAGAGGTTTCCGTTTTACCAAATAAGGAAGAAAAAACTTCTAGTACAATTGAGCCGAAATCAAAAATTGAATACCATACCGTTAAAGCTGGGGAAACTCTTTTCAGAATTTCGAAAATACATCAAATTTCTCTGGATGAACTAAAAAAATGGAATTCATTGGGAGCAAATCAAACGATTAGAGTGGGTCAAGTATTAAAGTTGAGTCCTACCGCTAAATAATACGCAACATATACAATCCATCTCTCAAAGGCAATAATACCTTCTCAACACGAGGATCATCTTTGCATTTTTGATTAAACTCTCTTAAAGCCTTAGTCGATTTATCTTGAGCATTTTCATCTATGACCTTGCCACTCCACAAAACATTGTCCACCAATATCAACCCTCCTTTACGCATTTTGGAAATTACCAAATCGAAATACAAAGCATAATTTCTTTTATCGGCATCAATGAATACCAAATCAAATGGACCATTTATTTGGGTTAATTCCAACTTTGCGTCGGCGATTCGATAATCAATTTGGTTGTTCCAGGGAGATTGTTCAAAGAATGAACGAGTAAAAGTTTCCAATTCTTCGTTGATATCAATGGTAATGAGCTTACCCTCTGGTGTCAAACCTTCTGCCAAACATAGTGCAGAATATCCAGTAAATGTGCCTATTTCCAGAATCAAATCGGGTCGAATTAATTGAGAAATCATCGCAAGAAAACGACCTTGTAAATGCCCGGAAAGCATCCTAGGCTGTAAAATCATGGCATGTGTTTCCCGATTGATTTTTTTCAACAAATCACTTTCGGCATCAGAAAATAGACTCGAATATGCTTCTATATCAAAGTTGATGAAATCCATCGTACTTATTTAATACCTGTGTAGAAAAAATCAAATGAAGTATCAGGGAGATCATTTAAATAATAATCATCCACTGTGATGGAATCCACCAATTGAAAATTGGATTTTGATGCGATCACCCGACTCATACGATTGGCAATATCGTAGGGCACTTGTAACCAAGTACGCGGCAACTTATATTGGAGATTAAAAATGTCAAATTTTGTAATTTTTTGAACAGATTTTTTATTTTCTTCATAATAAGCCAAAACCTTTTCATTTCCATGAATCCCTTGAGTAATCACTTGGGAAAAATGTTTTTTCATGATTTTTTCCAAAGAAATCGCATCATATTCTCTCACGTGCCAAGGATTCCGAGTCAAGGAAAACTTTTTATTGACCGTTGTTAAATACAATTTACCACCTGGCTTAAGTACTCGAGCAGCTTCTTGCAAAAAGAAATCATCGTTTTCGATGTGTTCAATTACCTGAAAAGTGATTACAAAATCATAAGCATCAGAAGGTAGATCTTTTAAAGGCGGGAGAAACATGTCAATAAATTGAAAGCTTGGATACTCCAGACTTAACTTCTCCAACAATTCCGTATTTTTATCTACACCAGTATAATGATCAATTTTATCCGAAAGAACTGCAACACCTCGTCCAGTACCACAACCAATTTCCAATAAATTACCTTTCACTAATGAAGAAACATATTGGTAGGGAAATAATAAACGCTGATGAATGGGATTATCAGACGTAATTTCAGAGGATGCAATTTCGGTTGTTTTGTACATAAAAAATATTTTGATGACAAAGTTAAACAATATTCTAAAAAGAGCTGTTGAATTAATTGAACATGTAGTTAAATCTATCCAGCATAGAAAAAAAATATACCAAAAAAAATAACGAACTTTGCTGAAATTTAAGAAAAAACACGTGTCAATAGATAAAGATCCCAATTCATTTAAAAAACCATTTAGACATTTTACAACACCCAAGACAGATAACAAAGAATTTGTTTTTGGAATTCAATCTGTCTTAGAAACACTTAGATCTGGCAAAGAAATTGATCGTTTATTGGTTCAACGAGAATTGGGTAGTGTTGAAATTTTGGATTTAGCCAAAGAAAAAGGCGTTCAAGTGCAAAAAGTTCCTTTGGAAAAACTGAATCGAATTACTCGAAAGAATCACCAAGGTGCTATTGCATTCGTTTCAGCCATTCATTATGCCAAATTAGACAACGTCATTGCAGATACCTTTGAAAAAGGTCAAGTACCTTTAATATTGGTTCTAGATCGAATCACAGATGTTAGAAACTTTGGAGCAATCGCCAGAACAGCTGAGTGCGCAGGCGCCCATGCGATAGTTATTCCATCCAGAGGTGCGGCGCAAATCAATGCAGACGCCATGAAAACTTCATCGGGAGCTTTAAACTTTCTACCAGTATGTAAAGAAGAAAATTTAATCAGTGTGGTCGAATTTTTGCAAAATTCTGGTCTGAAAGTAATCGCTTGTACCGAAAAAACCAAAAACTCGATCTATCAAATGGACCTCAAAGAACCTTTGGCATTCATTATGGGCTCTGAGGAAGATGGTATTTCAGACGAACTGCTACGAAAAGTAGATGAACTTGCTTCAATTCCGCAAACAGGACAAGTAGGTTCTTTGAACGTATCAGTTGCAGCTGGAGTCATTATTTTCGAAGCAGTACGTCAAAGAATTAACTAATTATTTCGATTTATCAAAGTAGCTGAAGCTTGAGCACTTGGCAATACGGTCACATCCGCTAAGTTGACATGAGTGGGAGCCATGACTATGTATCGAATCACCTCAGCAACATCTTCAGCATAAAGTGGAGTGAATCCTTGGTAAACAGCATCTGCTTTGGCCAAATCTCCCTTAAATCTAACAGCTGAAAATCCTGTATTTACAGCACCTGGTGCCACATTAGACACTTTGATACCATAAGGATTCAGATCCATGCGCATTCCTTGAGAAAGCGCTTCCACAGCCGCCTTAGAAGCACAGTAAACATTGCCGTTTGGATAAACTTGTTTACCAGCAATGGAAGATATATTAATGATATGTCCAGACTTTCGAAGAATCATCATCGGAATAATGGCCTTTGAAACCCAAAGTAAACCACTTACGTTACTATCCATCATGGCAGACCAATCATTGAGGTCACCATCTTGAATAGGCGACATACCATGTGCGTTTCCAGCATTATTCACCAATACATCAATCTCTTTCCATTCCAAGGGCAAAGAATCAATTGATTTTGAGACCTCAACAGCATTACCTACATCAAAAACCAAAATGTGAGTGGGCTGGTCGTCTATCTCCTTTGATAAACTAAGCAAGGCTTCCATCCTACGGCCGCACAATATCAACTGAAAACCTTCTTTAGCTAAAGCCAAAGCAGTTGAACGTCCAATACCAGAACTAGCACCGGTAATTAATGCAATTTTCTTCATAAAATAAATATTTGAACGAAGTTAAGGTCAAAGTCGACATCTAAAAAATTTGCTTGTATTTTTGTACAAAAAAAAATAATGAATTATTTAATCGTTGGATTAGGAAACATAGGCCCTGAATATTTGTTTACCAGACACAATATTGGATTCATGGCTGTCGATTATTTAGCCAAACAAAAAGAAATTAGCTTTTCAAATGATCGTTTGGGATCTATTGCCAGTTACCGGCTAAAGGGAAATCACATCTACTTGCTAAAACCTAACACCTTCATGAATTTGAGTGGAAAAGCCGTAAAATATTGGAGCAAAGAACTCAAAATTGAAAAAGAACAAGTTTTGATCCTAACAGATGACATTGCTCTCCCCTTTGAAACTTTACGTCTAAAACCCAAAGGATCAGCTGGTGGCCATAACGGATTAAAAAGTGTGGAAGAGTCTTTAGAAACGCAAGAATACGCTCGTTTACGTATGGGAGTTGGAAGTGAATTTTCAAAAGGAAGACAAGTTGACTATGTCCTTGGAAAATTTTCAACTAATGAATTTGAAGTCATTCCATTCATTTTAGACAAGACATCTATATTCATTGAAAACTTTTGCTTGGAAGGTATCCAAAAAACAATGAACAAATACAACCAATAATTGTATTTTATAAAGAATTTTAATTTTTTTAAGAAAATATCAATTTAGAATTTTTAAAAAGATTAAAACATAAGTTCCAAATATTATTCGCCATAATCAATAAAACATTATATATAATTCTGATTTATCGACAAATAATCAAATAATTAAATAAGTAATTTAAGAAATTGTTCAAAACCAAGTTTGTTTATATTAAAAAAATACAATAATTTTGTATTGTTGATTTAATTATCAAATATAACAAATCTTATGAAAAGCAAATTTTTAACGATCACTTGTTTAGTTGGACTAAGCATGATCACAACAGCGGTAAATGCA
The DNA here is from genome assembly GCA_044372695.1 of Spirosomataceae bacterium. Lineage (GTDB taxonomy): Bacteria > Bacteroidota > Bacteroidia > Cytophagales > Spirosomataceae > Aquirufa. The sequence goes on along the minus strand of JBILRJ010000008.1, from coordinate 15,264 downwards.
AGCGGTAATACTTCTAAAGTAGAAGGTTCTTTAGTAAACATGTCAATCTCATCAGAAACGATTTCTGAAAAAATTCAGACATTAACAAACAGAAATAATTCAAAGACTCAAACGTCTGAAACAAGTTTAACAATCTCAATACTAGAAGATTATCAAAACAATCAGATGGGTTATTTAGTTATAAGCAAAGAAGACAAAGAGATTTTTAATCAGACCATTGTATCTATTTCTAACCAAGCACAAAATATTTCCGACGAAAAGTCGTTAAAGTGGTTGAAAGAAATAGTAAAATCAGCGAAAGCTATCAATGCTATTTGGGGATCTGTTAATCAGAATCCAGTAATTGAAAATGAGATAAATCCATTTTCAGAAAGTACACCAGAATTGATTATAATTTTCTAATGATAGATTTTTAGTAGTTTTCATAGTTAAATAGGTTTAGAGGTAATTAAAAAAGGTGTCGTTCATAACAACACCTTTTTTTTATTTTTTTTGCACTAAACTTATATAATTAACAGGAAAGTAGTATATTTGTATAAATTTTCATAGTTAAATAGGTTTAGAGGTTAGCAATAAGGCAAGAAGTATCTTCTGGCCTTATTTTTTTTCTTAAAATTTCTAGATTTATTAGTTTATCGCAGCGCCATCCCACATCTTCGTGCTCGGCATTAAAAAATCCAATTTTCCATCTTGCCCTTCCGCCATCAATATCATCCCTTCACTTTCCAAGCCCATCATTTTTCTTGGAGCTAAATTAGCTAAGAAGGTAACTTGTTTTCCAATAACCTCTTCAGCGGAAAACGATTCAGCAATTCCACTCAAAATGGTACGAGATTTAAAACCGTCATGAACCGTCAATTTCAACAACTTCTTGCTCTTTTCCATTTTTTCGGCAGCCGTTATGGTACCTAAACGCAAGTCAAGTTTGGCAAAATCATCATAAACCACTGTTTCTTTTATCTCTGGCAATGTTTTACTAGATATTTCCATGGCATTTTTGGCATTCGTTAATTTATCGATTTGCAATTGAATAGCTGAATCCTCTATTTTCTCAAATAGTAATCCAGGATGAGTCAATTTTTGTCCTTCTGATATGCAATTGAAATCTCCCAAGAGCGACCAATCGCATTCTTTTAAACCTAAGGCGTCCCGCAACTTGGAAGCTGTAAAGGGCAAAAATGGCTCCAAAGCTATGCTAACATGCGCAACAAGTTGAACGGCAAAATTCAATACAGAACCCGCCTTTGCAACATCTTCTTTCATTAGTTTCCATGGTTCTGTTTCTGCTAAATACTTATTCCCCAAACGAGCTACTTCCATAGCCAAAACCAAAGCCTCTCTAAATTTATAATTTTCGATCGCAAAGGCCAACTTCCCAGGAATTTCATTCACGGCCTCCATCAAATCTTTTTCAATTTGAGTCAATGCAAGCTTGGAAGGAACCAACGAATCAAAGTTTTTATCAATCAATACAAATGCCCGATTGACAAAATTGCCCAATATGGCAACCAATTCAGAATTATTCTTTGTCTGGAAATCAGACCATGTAAAATCAGCATCTTTACTTTCAGGACTTGATGCGGTTAAGGCGTACCTCAAAACATCTTGTTTTCCGGGAAAATCTTGCAAATATTCATGCAACCAAACAGCCCAATTTCGGGAAGTAGATATCTTTTCTCCCTCTAAATTCATGAATTCATTGGCAGGAACTTGATCAGCCAATTGGAATTCGCCATGCGCCATGCACATAGCAGGAAAAATGAGCGTATGAAACACAATGTTATCCTTTCCAATAAAATGGACTATTTGTGCATCTTCCGACTTCCAATACTTCTCCCATTCAGGAGTTAATTGGGTTGTCATGGACATATATCCGATGGGCGCATCGAACCATACATATAAAACTTTTCCGTCCGTATCTGGCAAAGGAATTGGAACACCCCAATTTAAATCGCGGGTCATGGCACGAGGCCGTAATCCTTCTTGTAACCACGATTTAACTTGACCTGTCACATTTGATTTCCATTCAGGATGTGAGGCTATGTATTTTTCTAAAGCAGGCTGAAACTTATCTAATGGCAAAAACCAATTCTTGGTAGGTTTCAAGACAGGAGAAGAACCACTTAAGGTAGATTTGGGATTCACTAATTCATTGGGCGACAGAGTCGTACCACATTTTTCACATTGATCTCCATAGGCTCCAGATTGTTTACAAGATGGGCAATCACCCACAATGTAGCGATCGGCTAAAAATTGACCTGCCTCTTCATCAAAAAATTGTTCTGTAATTTCCTCGACAAATTGACCATTATGGTAGAGTTTTAAGAAAAAATCTTGAGAAAATTGATGATGAACCGGATCTGATGTTCTACCATATATATCAAAAGAAATACCAAAGTCAGAAAAAGACGATTTGATCATTGCATAATAGTAATCAACAACCTCTTGCGGAGTTTTTCCTTCTTTTTGTGCCTTAATTGTGATGGGCACACCATGCTCATCCGTACCTGAAACAAAAATTACATCTTTCTTTTGAAGTCGTAAAAACCGAACATAAATATCCGCAGGCAAATAACAACCGGCCAAATGACCAATATGAATAGGGCCATTGGCATAAATTAAAGCTGCAGTGACGGTAGTTCTGGAAAATGAAGACATAAGAATATTAATTTGCACAAAATTAGTCAAAAAAATTGGACCGATATGTGAAAAAATAGGGATAAAATTTAGAAACAATTATTGCAATTTAAATTTCCTATTTGTATATTTGCGGACAATTTAAAAATCAAAACGTACATGTTAATTATTTCAATCAAAGAAAACGAGTCGATAGATAAAGCTTTAAAGCGTTTCAAAAAGAAATTTGAGAAAACTGGTGTAGTTAAAGAATTACGTAGAAGATCAGCTTTTGAAAAGCCTTCAATTTCTCGTCGTACTGAATTGATTCGTGCATCTTACAAGCAAAAGACTTACGGAAACATTAATAACTAATTTCCGTTATTTTCATAAAATAATTGACTATTTTCGATCATGAATCGCGAAATAGTCAATTTTTTTTTGGAGCATTTAGAGGTTGAAAGAAGGCTTAGCAAACATACCATCTCAGCTTATTCCATTGATTTAGAACAGTTTGAAGCTTTTTCATCTTCCTTATTACCAGCCAAAAATCTGGCCAATATTCACCACAAAGACGTTCGTCTTTGGATCATTGAATTATCCAATCTATCGATTGACAATAGAAGTATCAATCGAAAAATTGCGACTCTCCGCACATTTTACAAGTTTTTATTGCGCTCTGGAAAAATAGATGACAACCCCATGAGTTCCATCAAAATGGTAAAAACTCGAAAAAAAATACCTCAATTTTTGAGAGAAAGTGAAATTGAAACTTTTGAAAAAGAAGAGAAAATTGAAACTTTTGAAGAATATAGAGATTATTTGATTTACTTATTATTATATGGAACAGGAATGCGCTTGTCTGAATTAATCATGTTGAAACGACATTCCGTTAATTTAATCCAAAAAACATTGAGAGTGCTGGGGAAAAGAAATAAAGAACGCATTATACCCATACCTACCATCCTAGTGGAAACAATTGAAAAATATTTGGGGATTTGTCCTTTTGAACACGAAAATTTGTTGGTAACTGACAAAGGGGAAACTTTATATCCCATGTTTGTTCAACGAAAAATAAAAACCAAACTATCTCAAATAAGTACTTTGGAAAAACTATCTCCACACCTACTTAGGCATACCTATGCTACTCATTTATTAAACCACGGAGCTGACCTAAATGCGATCAAAGAATTACTCGGACACGCAAATTTAGCAGCCACTCAAATATACACGCACAATTCCATGGAAAAAATGAAGGAAATCTATCTTCAGGCACATCCTAAAGCTTAATTCGGCAAAATAATGGGGCCTTTCTGATTAATGTTAGAAACGTAAATTTCTGAATCAATACCCACTCGAGAAAATTCGAATTTCATGGCATTTGCTACGAGCTCAGCTGTTTCTTTGCCTTTCGACAAAGCAAATAAAGAAGGTCCAGAGCCTGAAATCGAACATCCCAATGCCCCTGCTTGAAGAGCTGCAGCTTTAACTTCTGCGAATTGTGGAATTAAAATAGAACGAGTTGGCTCGATGATCACATCAACCAAAGACCTGCCAATTAAATCATAATCTGGCAAAAGTATACCCGCAACCAATCCAGCTACGTTGCCCATTTGGGTGATTGTAGTACTAAGTGATATTTCTTTGTCCAAAATCCCTCTAGCATCCTTCGTGTTGACTTCAATGTGAGGATGAACGATGCTGGCAAATAAATCCTCTGGAGTGGAGATCTGAATAATGTCCAAAGGATGATAAGAACGGATGATGACAAAGCCTCCTAAAAGGCTTGGTGCTACATTATCCGCGTGAGCAGACCCACATGCCATTCGCTCTCCTTCCATTGCAAAAGGAAGAAGTTCTTTTTGACTCAAGGGCTTGCCTAATAACTCATTTGCCGCAAAAACACCAGCAACCGCCGAGGCGGCAGAAGATCCTAATCCAGAACCTAATGGCATATCTTTGTGTAGAGAAATAACAAAACCTTGTTGAGGCTGCCCGATGTATTCAAGGTATTTTTGGATGGCAATTCCCGCGGTATTCTTTTCTACTTCCAAAGGCAAACGACCATCATCACCCGTAATTTCTTTGATAAAAATACCAGGTTCGCTTCGCTTTTCGAGTACAATTTCATCTCCAGGACGATTCACCGCGAAACCGAAAATATCAAATCCGCATGCTACATTGGCTACGGTGGCAGGGGCATAAACGCGAATTCTTTCCATGTTATGCTAAATTACTTCCTAATGAAACAATGTCTGCAAAAACACCGGATGCTGTTACCTCAGCTCCAGCACCAGGCCCCTTGATCACCAAAGGACGATCAAAATAACGTTTTGTGGTAAATGCAATCACATTATCCGCTCCATCCATTTGATAAAAAGGATGTTTTTCATCAATTGCTTTTAGACCAATTGTGATTTTCTGATTTTCCAAAGTGGCAATGTAGCGAAGGACTTTCCCTTGTTGATAGGCCTCATTGACCATATTTTCAAAAAAAGCATTGGATTTGTCTAATTCTACAAAAAAATCATCCACAGTCGATGCATCTTGGCAATTTTGAGGGATAATTTTCTCTATGGTTATGTCAGAAAATTCCAATTTCAAACCAATTTCCCGACTTAAAATCAAAATTTTCCGTGCCACATCCATTCCGCTTAAATCTTCTCGCGGATCAGGTTCCGTGAAACCTTTTTCTTTGGCTTGTTTGACCACCTCGGCAAAAGATTTTCCAGGCACAAACTGATTAAAAATAAATGAAAGGGTTCCTGAAAGCACACCTTCAATCTTGATAAATCGATCTCCTGAGGCGATAAGTCCCTGCAATGTATTGATCACAGGCAAGCCCGCACCTACGTTGGTTTCATATAAGAACTTCACTCCTTTTGCCAAAGCAGTTTGATGCAATGCTGCATACAATTGGTATGGGCCTGAGTTAGCTACTTTATTGGGAGTAACAACTGATATATTAGCATTAAACAAACCTAAATATTGTTGGTATATCAATTTATCTGCTGTACAATCGGCAAACACCGAATTTGGCAAATTCAATTCCTTGATACCCATAACAAACTGATCGATTTGGCTTTCATCGCCAAATTCCTCTAAGCTATGAATAGCTTCCTGAAAAGAAATACCTTGGGCATTGATCAATTGCTTTCGACTATTTGCAATACCCATCAACTTGATTCGTAAACCTTTGTATTTTGTTAAATATTTCTCCTGCCCTGACAATTGATTTAACAAAGCTTTCCCGATCAATCCAGTACCTACCAAAAACAAATGGAGGGTTTTAATTTGAGAAAAGAAAAAAGTTTCGTGAATCACATTGAGTGCTTTTGACAAATCTTTTTGTTCAATTACAACTGAAATATTTAACTCCGAGGAGCCTTGTGCTGTGGCTACAACATTGATTCCATTCTTTCCCAAAACAGAAAAAAGTTTGCCGCTCACCCCAGTATGCTGACGCATACCTTCTCCAACCACGGCAATCACAGAAAGATTTGTTTGAATATCTATGCCTTCGATATCACCCAAAATCATTTCTTGTGCAAATTCTTTTTCCAATAAATCTTGAACAATTGAGGCCATTTGAGGCTCAATAGCAAAACAAATAGAATGTTCTGAAGATGCTTGAGAAATTAAAACAACAGATATATTTTCGCGAGAAAGTACGGTAAACAATTTAGCAGAAACACCTGCCACGCCAATCATACCTGAGCCTTGTAAATTCACTAAGGCTAGTTGGTCAATCGAAGAAATTCCAGTGATGATGTAAGGTGACTTATTGGCGGTACGACTTATGACAGTCCCTTCAAAAGACTCATTAAACGTATTCAACACTCGAATAGGAATATTTTTTGCAAAAGCAGGTTGCAAAGATGGAGGATAAATGACTTTTGCACCAAAATGAGTCAATTCCATTGCTTCAGCGTAACTGATGTAAGGAATGGTAAAGGAACTTGCCACTTTACGAGGATCGGATGTCATGATACCATCCACATCTGTCCAAATTTCTATTTCTTTGACATTCAATGCCGCACCAATAATAGATGCCGTATAATCAGAACCACCACGACCAAGCGTAGTGGTTTCACCTGCCGAATTCGAACCAATAAATCCAGTAACAAAAGCTATTTTATCCTGAATATGATTGAAATATTCTTGAATTAATTCATTGGTTTGAACAAAATCAACCTGAGATTTCCCAAAGGCATCGTTGGTTTTGATGATTTCCCGTGAATCAACAAAGGCTACGGGTAATCCTTTCTGTGAAAGAATTGAGGCGATTAAGGAGGTTGACAAGCGCTCTCCAAAACTGACTAATAGGTCAGATGATTTCGGAGAAATTTCTTTTACTAGTGTAATTCCTTTCAAAACGTCGCGCAACTCATTAATTATGGTTCTAATGGAAGCGATAACTTGGGATTGACCAGTAAGTGGTATAAAATGTTTAATTAATTCAAAATGCCGATTTTCTATGCTTGCAATGATGTCCTCCGCAGGTTTTTTTCCTGTAGAAGCAAATTTGCCAGCATCTAACAACTGATTCGTAACTCCACTCATGGCGGAAAATACAAGGGCAAATTTATTTTGAGAATTCCAATTGGATTCAATAATGGTTAAGACGGATTGAATACTGTCTACACTTCCGCAGCTCGTACCACCGAACTTTAATATTTTCTTCATTAATGTATAAGAGTAAATGATTCACGCCTCTACAAACAGGCGTTAAGTTCACAAAGATACAATTTAACCGTTATTTTTTGCTACGATATGTAGTCCTTTCTGTCTCCTTTTTGATGTTTTTTTATAATTATCTGATAAGACAGAAATATTGCCATCTGTTTCAAGTATGGACAAATTCACAAAAGTCATATCTAATACACCATGCTCTCTAATGGCGGCCTCTAATTCATCCAATGAAATTTGGGCTTTCTCTAAACCTTTTTGATTCAGTTGGCCATTATAAACCAAAAGTATTGGTTCCCCCTCAACGAAAGATTTAACAGAGGAATTTGAACGCATGATTTTTTTCAACAAAAAATTCATCAAAAACAAGGCCAATGCAGCCACCAATCCTCCTTGCAGAGAAGAATCCGAACCAACCATGGCGTTTTGCACTGAATTTGAAATTAAGAGAATAAAAACTACATCTATGACAGACAATTGCGCAAATTCCTTTTTCCCAAAAACACGAATAGCCGCTACGATAAACACGTAAACGGCTATTGATTTGAGGGCTATGATCAAGTAGCCTTCCATAATTACTTAATTTATTTTTTCTTTTCTGCAGCCATTACCATAGCAAGATTTAATTTCGCTGCTAAATCATAAACGTTCGTTAAATCTTGAACCGTCTGATTTCTATCCATTCTGACGATCAATGTGACCGCTTTTTTCGCTTGAACATCCTTGATAAGCTCTGCTTCCAAATTGGCAAAATCTATTTGGCGGTCATCAATAAAATAATTTTTATTTTCATCAACGGTCAATCGAATTACTTCATTTGCAGGTGTGCTTTGAGGCTTGCTGGTTTCTGGCAATAATAATTTGATTGCATCTGGAGAGGCTAAAGTTGAAATCATTAAAAAAAACATCAACAAGAAAAACAGGATATCCGCTAATGCGCCAGTTTCCACTTCAGATGCTTCCCTTTGTCTTTTTCTAAAATTCATATGAATTATTCATCTAAAAATTACGCCTTGTTTGCAGGCTTATGAAGAATATCTAAAAAGTCGATGGCCGTAATTTCCATTTTGTTAATGGTACGATCAATCATTGTCATGAGTAAAGTATACAAAACATAAGCGATGATACCAACAATTAAACCTGAGGCCGAGGTAACCATTTTCTCATAAATTCCTCCTGCGATGGTAGCAATGTCAATTTTATTCGAAGTGGATATGTTGTGGAAAGTACGAATCATACCCGTTACTGTACCTAAGAAACCAAACATAGGAGCAATTCTCGCAATGGCACTTAAAATTCCTAAGTTTTTTTCCATGTTGTAAATTTCCACCTTTGCTTTATTCTCTATCGCTGATTCAATATCTCTAATGGGAGAACCCAAACGAGATAAACCTTTTTCTAATAATTTAGCAATGGGATACTGTGACGTCTTACAATAATTGATGGCACTTTGAATGTTACCTGCAACCAACATGTCATTGATGGTATGTAAAAAATTCTCGTCCAATTTGGCTGTTTTGCGGATATACAAATACCTTTCGATAAATAAAAAAACCGCTGCAGCAAAAAGGAATCCAATGGGATACATGACATATCCTCCTTTGCCTAACAAGTCTAAAATCGAGAATTCTTCCACTGTTTTAGCTACCTGCTGAACGGGTTCCGAATTGATCAATGAATCTGCAACTGCGGCAGTGGAGTCAAGGGCTTGAGCGCCGGCTTGAAGTAATACGTTAGCTAACGATAAGGACATAAATAATTTGACTATTTAGAAAAAACAATTTTTACAAATATATATACAATTTTACGATTTTTTTTTACAATTTCTAACTTGAAGGCCTTGATAATAAATTTGAGCAGATAAAGCCTTCCTTTAAACTAAAATTAGACATATATAACTGAGAAATATTCAACTCATTCAAAATTAAATCAATTAACAAATTGGCATAAGGAAATATACTAGCTCGAAACTTCTTCATTCCTGGTATATTCACACGATCATCAAAATCCAATGCCTCTATCAAACGCTTATTTCTTCGAAATATTTCAATATCCAACTTTTGAAACGAATCCAAACCTGACTCAATGCTACCATTTTCAGCTTTTTCTAAATCCCAAATCGTCTCAAATGCACCTGCAGCTCCAATTAAAACTGTAGGCGGATGCCTTTTTACCTGCTCAAAAAGATCTTGTAAATTTCGCTTCACAAAATCTCTCATGGGATCTATGGTGGATTTGTGGAATTCATTGTCAAGATGAAAAAGCGATTGTAATTTCAATCCTCCTATCTCAAAACTACCTCTCCAGATAATTTTACGTTCTGAGAAAAGAATAAATTCTACGCTCCCTCCTCCTATGTCCATAACCAAACTAATAGGCTCCCAAAAAGTTGGCAAAGATTGGACAATGCCTTGGAAAATCAGCTCGGCTTCTTTTTCACCAGAAATGACCAATACTTCAAATCCTGACTCTTTCTCTAAAAAAGCAATCAATTGTTGGGCATTTTTGGCATTCCTGATAATACTAGTACCGAGGGCTGTCACCTTCGAAATCTGATATTTTTCCACTATTTGTTGAAAATCAACCAAGGCCAAGCGGGCTCTTTCCCAAGCCTCTGGCTGAATTAATTGATCTTCCATGGCTCCTTTTCCTAACTGAACGGCACGCTGAATATTCTCATGAATAATCAATCGTTGACTAACAGGATCCTGAGAAGCAACCAATAATTGAAAAGTATTAGTTCCCAAATCAACCGCCGCATAATAATTTGACATATTACTTTAATTTGTACAAAATTAATCCAATATATGATTTAAGTCTTAAAATAAATTCTTTAATTTAGAGTTATTATTCATTACACAAATCTCAAAAAACATTTATGCTTGATCCAGAAAACAACGAAGATCGAGAAGACATAGCATCCTCTCTATTGCGTTTTGAAAAAATGATCAAGCAAGAAGAGAATTCTTTTTTTGATGTTGACACCCTTGAGAAAATTGCCGATTATTATTTCACCATTGCTCAATTTGATCAAGCCTTAAAAGCATGTGATTTGGGTTTAAATCATTTTCCATACGCAATGGAATTGATTATTTTAAAAGCTCAAATTTTAGGTGAATTACAAAGGGCTGAGGAAGGAATGGAATTGATTGAAACAGCCATTTTATTGTTTCCAACAGACATTGAATTACTTTTAGTCAAGGCTTCCATTCTGACCCAATTGAATGAATTTGATTCTGCCATAGAATTGCTGTTAAATTGCTTAGAACAAGCACAGGAGAAGGATGAGGTTTATTTCCGTTTGGGCTTGACCTACCAATCTTGGTCCAAACCAAGAGAGGCCATTGATATGTTCAAAAAATCACTGGAAGTCAACTTTGAAAACGAAAATGCACTGATTGAGTTAGGTAATGCCTTGGATGATGTAGGAAAAATCGAAGAAAGTATTCCATTTTATCAAAAGTTCATCGACAAAGATCCTTTTTCATTTACAGCTTGGTATAATTTAGGCATCGCCTATTCGAAATTAAAAATGTACGATAAAGCCATTGATGCTTATCAATATTCTTTGGCGATCGAACCCACATTTGCATCTTCTTTGTACAATTTGGGTAACACTTACATCAACACAAAAGATTATGTAAGTGCTGAAGAAGCTTTTAGAGAGTGTCTCAAATTTGATGATCCCAATCCAGAATTGTATTGTAGCTTAGCACTAAGTCTAGAACGTCAAAAAAAACTCAAAGAATCCTTATCTTACTACAAAGAAGCTGTTAAAATTGATCCATTGTGGGATGAAGGATTTTACGGCATTGCATTTTGCCTCAGTGAATTAGACAAATGGTTTGAGGCCTTACATTTTATCAAAAAAGCGCTGAAACTAAATGCCTTAAATCCATTGTATTGGACGGGTTTAGGGGATATTGAAGGCTATTTAGGGAATAATGCCTCAGCGGATGAAGCATATCAAAAGTCGATTGATTTAGATTCTTTTTTTGCTCAAACATGGATTAAATGGGCGCAGTTACATTATGATTTGGATGATTTTGAAAAATCAGCTGATATCATGCTTTCGGCCATTGATGAATTACCAGAGGAAGCAGAGTTTTATTACAGATCGGCTATATTTTTAATCAAGGCGGGGCAATTCAAAGAAGCATTCCACTTTTTAGAATCTGGATTACTTTTAGATTACGAAAAACATGAAATAATATTTGAATATTTTCCAGACATAGAAACTCAAAAAGCCATTTTCAAATTAATTCAACAATACAAAAAATAATTTACCACTTATACTTTTACTTTACCCCTTATATAATTCTATTTTCAACTTTAATAAAATCGTAGCAATTTAATTTTATTAATCAAATCTATCTCCATTTATGAAGAAACTACTCCTTTCGATAGTTCTGACATCCATCGGAATTTCGAGTTTGCAAGCTCAGCAGAAAGCTGCGCCAACCACTAAATCCAATCCAGTTAGTTTAGCTATTCCGGAAAAAATCACTTCAGCTGAAGGAATTACGGAATATCAATTGGCAAATGGTTTAAAAGTTTTGCTTTTCCCAGACCCATCAAAGCAAACGATTACCGTAAACATCACGTATTTAGTCGGTTCCCGTCATGAAGGATATGGTGAGACAGGGATGTCCCACTTATTGGAACACATGGTCTTTAAAGGAACGAAAGAAAAACACAAAGAGGTTGCCAAAGAAATATCCGATCATGGAGCTCAATTCAATGGAACCACATGGCTAGATCGAACCAATTATTTTGAAACATTTGCATCAACTGATGAAAATTTAGATTGGGCTTTGGACATGGAAGCGGATCGTATGATTAATTCGAGAATCTCTAAAAGTGAATTAGAAACGGAAATGACGGTGGTTCGAAATGAATTCGAATCAGGTGAAAATGACCCTGGTAGTGTTTTAATGGAAAGAATTATTTCTACCGCTTTTTTATGGCACAATTATGGTAATTCGACAATCGGTGCAAGATCGGACATCGAAAAAGTTCCTATTGAAAATTTACAAGCCTACTACAAAAAATATTACCAGCCTGACAATGCTGTATTACTCGTAGCAGGTAAATTTGACCCGATTAAAACATTGAAATTAATTAATGAAAAATTCGGGATAATTCCACGTCCAGAGCGCGTTTTAACCAAAACTTTTACCGCTGAACCAACTCAGGATGGAGAAAGAGAAGTTACATTACGTCGTGTGGGGGATGTTCAGGTAGTGGGAATGGCTTATCATATCCCTTCTGGCTTACACCCAGATTACATTGCCGTTGATGTGATGGCTGATTTATTAACAGATGCCCCTTCTGGTAGATTGTACAAAGCATTAATTGATACCAAAAAAGCTTCTTCTCAATTTGGATTCTCTTTCCAATTGAAGGAACCAGGAATCAGTTATTTTGGAGCAGAAGTACTGAAAGGAAAGTCAGTTGACTCAGTTAAAAACATCATGATTGAGACCATTGAAAAATTTGCTAAAACCCCTCCTACACAAGAGGAAGTAGATCGAATCAAAGCAAAAAATATCAAAAATGTTGAATTATTATTGAACAATGCTCAAAGAGTGGGTGTTGGTTTATCAGAATACATTGCGCAAGGTGATTGGAGATTATTGTTTCATACTCGAAACATGATGGAAAAAATCACACCAGCAGACATACAAAGAGTTGCTGAGAAATACTTCAAATCATCCAACAGAACCTCTGGAATTTTCTATCCTACGGAGAAGCCAGAAAGAGCTGAAGTGCCTGAATCACAAGATGTGGCGACGATTTTAAAGGATTTCAAAGGAAAAGCAGCTGTAGCAGAGGGTGAGGCATTTGACCCATCTCCAAGCAACATCGATTCCAGAACAAAAAATGAAGTGATTGGTGGAGTAAAATTAGCCTTGTTAGCTAAAAAAACGAGAGGGAATTCTGTATATGCACGAATGACTTTACGTTTTGGTGATGAAAAATCACTGTTAGGAACAAGCACAGCGGCTGACTTGGCTGCAGACATGTTAACTAAAGGAACAAAATTGCACACTCGCCAACAATTTCAAGATGAATTGGATAAAATCAAAGCTCGAGTAAGCATCTCGGGAGGTCCTACTCAAGCAAATGTCTCCATTGAAACAACGAAGGAAAATTTACTTCCAGCATTAAAATTAGTGGCAGAAGCTTTGAAGCAACCGACATTCCCAGCAGATGAGTTTGAGAAATTAAAACAAGAAAATTTGACAGGAATTGAATCACAAAAAAGTGAACCTTCAGCTAAAGCGAGTGATGTCTTAAATCAAATGAGAACTGGTCATTATCCGAAAAATGATGTTAGGTATCAACCAAGCATGGAAGAAACAACGGCAAACTACAAAGCAGCTAAATTGGAAGAATCGATTAATTTTCACAAAAATTTTTATGGTGCATCCAATGCAACTTTTTCAGTAGTGGGAGACTTTGATGAAACATCAGTAAAAGAATTCATTAAATCAGAATTTAGCACTTGGAAATCGCCAAAACCATTTACTCGTGTGGCAGATACGTTTAAAGAAATCAAAGCACAGGTTAAATCCATCGAAACTCCTGATAAAGCGAATGCATTTTTCTTAGCATATCAGCCTTTAAAAATTTCAGATAATGATCCTGATTTCGCGGCATTGGAATTAAGTAATTACATGCTAGGAGGTGGAAGCGGTTTAAGTTCAAGATTAATGAACCGTATCCGTCAAAAGGAAGGCTTATCATATGGAGTTGGTTCTCAATTTGCAGCAAGTCCTTTGGATAACAATGGAGCATTTATCGGCTATGCGATTTATGCACCTGAAAACATCACCAAATTAGAAGCTGCATTCAAGGAGGAAATTGAAAAAGTTTTGAAAGAAGGATTTACACAAAAAGAAATTGATGAAGCGAAAAAATCTTGGATTCAATCAAAGCAAGTAACTCGTTCTCAAGATAATTCCTTAAGTGGCACCTTGAATTCGAACTTGTATTTGGGTCGTAGCATGAAATGGGCTGAGGATTTAGAAAAGAAAGTTAGCAGTTTAACTTCTGATCAAATTTTACAAGCAACAAGAAAGACCATTGATTTAAATAAAATGTCTTTCATCAAAGCGGGAGATTATGAGGGTGCAGCCAAAAAAATGGCTGAAAAAGCAAAAGATAAGCCTTCAGATACAGGAGCTGTCGGCGGTGCACCCAAGAAATAATCAGCAAATCATGTTTTTAAAAATAGTCTAAGAAATTCTTAGACTATTTTTTTTGTCAATCATTCCAGTTTTTACATCCACACAATTGATCACCGAATGGACATTTTGCTGGATTATTGTCACAAAGTTCAATGTGAAAAGTCCCAAAATTGATGATGGGCGCTTTCCGATTGAATACGGATAAAAGTAATTGATATTTAATTTCTGGTGATAGACCAATAGGTAAATCGACTTCGATACACCAAGATTGCAATAATCGAATCAATGATTTATTAATGGCTTTGATGAGAGGAATTTCTAAGCGATCAACTGGGGGGAATTGGACTTTATCCAAGCCAATGATGGAAGAAATCGTTTGCAGACTTTCTTCTTGGAAAAGTTTTTCAATTTCGATGATGTAAGATTCGATTGAACTTTCATCGTCAATTTCAATAATTTTCTTGCTTTGATATTCCGATTTAGGTCTTTCAGACACTTTCATGTCTTGAATCAATTGTAAAACATAAGCTTGCATTTTGTTAGATATTTTGTTCGAAACAAAAATATGTACAACAATGAAAAGCCAGCTTTAAAAAACTGATAATTGAATCAGATAATAAGTAAAGTGATTTTTTGGACAAAAAAAAGCATAGAATGAGCTAATCAAAAAGATCAATTCATTCTATGCCATTTTGAAAAGAAAAATTAGGCGTGTAAAGCTCTTTTGCTAGTTGCAGCCAAACAAGCCTCTTTCATGGCTTCTGTG
>JBILRJ010000139.1:0-7939 GCA_044372695.1 Spirosomataceae bacterium | reverse complement strand
GGAATTCAAAATAGAGATATTGAATTTGCAGAAGAAGCTTGGAGTTTTTTCAAGGGACTTAAATAATGAGTATAATTTTTATAATGCTCAATTAAAATATCTCCTGCAATTTGTCACGAAGTTCAACACTTCAATTTCTTAATTGTCACATACTAAATCATAGAATTATTTTGCATCTTTGGTCTATAAGGGGAGCAAACAGGAAAGTCATTAGAAATGATGGCTTTTTTTGTTGTTTTTTGGTTTGTTTGAAGGTATAAAAATTCATAGTATATTTGAACATGCCAAAATTAGATAGGACATATAGTACTTCAGGTAACCTCTATGAACAAAAAGAAGAGGTATTACACTATTTGGGCATGAATAAGAATGAAATTGGAAAAGCGTTCGCCTATTTAAACAGTGTTTCTTTTAATTATACTGTAGGTAATCCTCCCAAAATAGACAAAACGGTATTTTCAATGCGCAAGAATTAGTCATGGAGAATATTTTTAATCCTGATTTTCAAGAATTTTATAACAATGCACTGGATACTGTTTTTGAAGGAATCCCTATGAAAGTAATTCACATCAATGACCTGAAAAGAAATAAGGAAATAAGTGGTCGAGCCAAGGATTTAAATGATTTGGAAAATCTGTCTAAATTGTAAGAATTGGTTACAACATCTAACGAAAGGGGTAGTGAACGAGAAAGTCATCAGAAATGGTGACTTTTTTTATTTTTTAATTCATCCCTATTTCCGCCTTCGATTTTGTCAAAATCACCAAAGATGCGGAGGCCTGGCACATCAGCATCCGACATGAAGGCAATTGGATTTCCTGTTTATCCGTCTTTTTTGAAGGGGATGGCCTGGCGCAATTCCGGAAATTTGGGACTTTGGTCGCATTTCAAGGGCAATGTTTTGGTTCTCAACTTTAAACCTTTATGTTTGAGTCTTTAAAATCCAAAGGGATTCACACCGTTTATGTAGTGCACGTTTGGAAAAAATAGATTTTTACACGCGTTTTGGCATGCAAAAAACAGGACGTTCTTATGAGAAAAACCAAAAGCAATACATCCGAATGGAATTAACCTTTTAATCCAACCTTATGAAAATCACGCAAGAAATGATTCGTCTTTTTGATGAATATACACATAGACCACTTCGTCGGGATGAGTTTTTAAGCCAACTAGCCCGCCTCGCCGGAGGTACTGTCGCCGCTATGACCATTCTTCCCGTCCTGGAAGGAAGCTATGCCGCCAGCGCTCAGGTGTCCGAAGACGATCCCTCCATCCAGATTTCCACAGCTGAATTCCCATCGCCCCATGGTACGATGAAAGGCTATTTAGTCCAACCGACCAATGCCAAAGGGCTCCTAGGTACCATCTTAGTCATTCATGAAAATAGAGGATTGACGCCTCATATTCAGGATGTTACGCGTCGAGTGGCGAAAGAAGGATTTATTGCTATGGGAATTGATGCGCTTTCATTGATGGGAGGCACCCCGACAAACGAGGACGAAGGACGTGCTCTCATCGGCAAATTGGACCCCAAGCAAAATGTTGAAAACCTTCAAAGTGGTTTAGACTTTTTACGGTCCTTGAAAAATTCAAATAAAAAAACGGGTGCGATTGGTTTTTGTTGGGGCGGCGGACTCGTGAATGACCTTGCGGTTGTGGATCCGGACTTAACGGTAGGGATTCCTTATTATGGCCGCCAACCGTCCGTAGACTCAGTCAGTAAGATCAAAGCTCATATGATGATGCATTATGCTGGCCTAGACGAACGGATTAATGCTGGCATTCCAGCATATGAAGCAGCATTGAAGGCCAGTCAGGTGGATTATCAGGTATTTGTCTATGAAGGATCGCAGCATGCCTTTAACAACGATTCTTCCCCAGCGCGTTACCAAGAAGCCACCGCTAAATTGGCCTGGAAACGCAGCATGGATTTCTGTAAAAAATTCCTGTAAAGGAGTTTTTTAATTATGAAATCAGGCCATATGATTATTTAAATTTGCAAGCTCAACCAATGAAAACGGCTTCAACATTCCATCTATTAAGGGAGCAAATAAAAGCCTTTACAGCAATGTAGAGGCTTTTTTGGTTTTATACTATAATAAAATCTTTATTTCATAAGATTAAGTCGGCGAAATAGGGAAAATAAATTCCTCAATACATTCGTTTAAGATAAAACTTGCACATTAATCCATTGTATTTCAATCAATTCTTTCCATTTTTTGATTTCATAACTTGAATAGCCGCATTTGAAAATGTAATATTATTGTTTATTTAAATCTATATCTTTAAAATAAATTTTTTTATTAAATCTATACCTTTAAATTTGTTTTGTTATTTTAAATCTAAAGATTGATGAGAAACACAAAACAACAATTACTATTAGACCAAATCGATAAGAAATTGGTGTCATTCCATAGTTTAAAATCGGTCGTAATGCCAGAAAAAGGTTGGGTCAACACAGTGAGAACCGCACTAAAAATGTCTTTAAGACAATTGGGAAACAGAATGAATTTCTCGGCTCAAAACATGAAACAAATAGAAGAGCGAGAAGCAAACGGAACAATTTCTATAAATTCATTGCGTGAAGTAGCCAATGCTATGGATATGAAATTAGTATATGGCTTTGTATCCAAACACGATTCATTAGAGCAAATGATAGAGCAACGAGCAAAAATAGTAGCCACAGAAATAGTTATGCGTACCAATAATACAATGACTTTAGAAGACCAACAAAATTCGGTGTCGCGAATAGAAAAAGCTATCTCTCAAAAAACGGCTGAAATTAAATATGAAATGCCAAAATATTTATGGGATTAAATATTGAATACATAGACGGACAAACTCCCTTAAATGAAGAGGAAAAAGAGGGATTGCGCATTTCTTCCATAACTACTCGTGAAGAGTTAGACGAATTTGAACAACTCAATATTGAAAAAGCGATTCAGTGGACTTTTGGTAAAAAAATTAAAACAGAGCAGTTGTTTTCAGAGCAGTTTATTAAAACTTTACATAAAAAAATGTATGGTGAAGTATGGAAATGGGCAGGTGAGTTTAGAAGTTCCGAGAAGAATATTGGCATAAAAAGCTATCTTATTTCTAGTCATTTGCAGCAATTGCTAGATGATGCCCTTTATTGGAAACAGAACGAAACCTATGAACCACAAGAATTAGCGATTCGATTCAAACATCGTTTAGTAAGTATCCATTGTTTCGCTAATGGAAACGGTAGACATTCTCGATTGATTGCAGATTTAATAATGGAAAAATTATACCACGGTAATTTTTTTACTTGGGGTAGTGCTAATTTAGTTCATTCCACTGATGCAAGAAGCCAATATATACAGGCCGTTAGAAAAGCCGATGAACTCGATATTCAACCTCTAATCCTATTTGCAAAGTTGTAATGTTGCCTTCCCAATTAGTATGCCGAACCCCAAAAAACCAAACATGACTTTCTCTTAATTTAAGAAAGAAATATGCAATCTTAATTAGCATAATTATATCAAGAAGGTCAAAAAGGGGAGCACAAATGATAAAAAGGTTATACTTTTATAGTGTAATCTTTTTTATGTCTTATGGATAAGCTAGTTCAATTCCTTAAAAAGTACCGACGTCAAATTATCGTAGGCGTACTTTTCTATCTCTTCTTGATTTTCAGAGATGTAATTAAGTCCTTCTTTTAAAATTGTAGGAAGTTCAACCCTTAAGTTTCCTAATAGTGAAGTACTCAATTATCGCATTATAGCTGCATCTTTCGTAGAAAAGGGGAGCCACACTGGACAAGCCATCCGTCAGCTGACGGATGGCTTTTTCTTTGTCTGTCAGTGAGTTAGGGTTTTGCAGCTTTTTGTCAAATAATCACAAAAAAATGAAATTCAAATTAGAATATTATTGGTTTTTGATATTTGCCCTTTGTTTTACCGCCTTCAACCAAATTCAAGATAATTTTCGTCCTAATTATAGCGGCGATAATTCAATAATCAAATATCTTTTAGGTGTTGCGCCTAACTTCTTCCCTGCAATTGGAATACCAGCATTATTTGTTCTAACTATTCCATACTTATTCAAAAAGAAGAACACGGATAATTGGTTTTTTTAAAAAGAGACACTTATCCTCAAATTTAATTTCGGTCATAGGATTAGTTGGATGGGAATTTGCACAAATGTCAGGTAAGTTAAGATTTGACTGGAATGATATTTTATGGACTTTCATTGGCGCCCTATTATTTCAGGTCATTTGGATTTTATCCCCTCAAAAATACAAGGGACTCTAACCCTTTAATTTCCTGATAGTGATATACTCAATCATCGAAGTATTTTCCCTCTTTGGAAATAGTCACTAATCAGGTTATTTGAGCGTTTAAGATGTAATTTTGAATAAATAATTCGTATGACTGCTCTCGCCCAATAAATTAACCAAATGGCAGGTATCACTGAGGAGGAAATAAGTCCCAATGAAAAAGTGTACAAGCCCCTTCATATTTCCCAAAGCCAACTTTTGGCAGAACAAGGAATAGTTTGTGATCAAGTAGCGTTCTAAGGAATGCGCCAACACATGAAAATATTTCAACGCAAGAGGACACCGAGCCGATACTAATTTCAAAAAAGACTTGGAAGCGCTTGGTGTCTTTTTTCCAAAGATGCAACTCTTTAGACGGGTTATTGCCGAAAATCTATTCATTATCATGAAAAAACAATCATCATGTTACAATCGCAATCTGCACATGAACGTTATGAAAAAATAATCAAAGAAAACTGGAATCAAAGCAAATGAACAAGCTACTTATCAATGCACACAATGTAAAAAAAATTTTTGTTCCAGCAAGCAGTTTATATCTTGCAGGTGTCTTTAATATTTACATAAATGAATCGTTTACAAAGTAAAGGAAATCTATAAATAACATAAAATGCTCGGAAAATATAGGCCATCCAGTTTAAAAGGCGCTTTTGAAAGAAACAAATATTTTGAAGGGTGGTTCCAAAAAATATATTCTTCCGAACATCAAGCATCCTTTGTTATAATCTACGGATACGCAACGGCCAATTCACCTGATACCTTCGGATTTATTCAGTTGCTCCTTCCCGGCAAATTGCCAAGGCTCCTCTACTTTCCTAAAAATGAAATTACTTGCGATAAGGATCGTCACATAATGGTAATGGGAAAGAATAAAATGTCTAAAGACTCGATCGAAATTGACACAAAAGACATCCGCATCAAATTGAATTTTAAGAACGATCAACTTATTCAGACATTTAAAAATTCGATGGGTTATTCGTATTTTGTTCCCAATCTTCCTTGCTATCATTCCGTCTTAAATGCATACCATTTTGTTTCGGGAGAAATACGCCACGATGATGTTCAATATTCGTTGGTTAATGAAATGGGATACTTAGAAAAGAATTGGGGAACTTCCTTTCCTGAAAGTTATTTATGGCTCCACGCAATTGATCCGAAAAATTCCCAAATCAGTCTTTTGTTTTCACGTGCAGAGATTAAATGGTTAGGGAAGAAATTTATTCGACATGTTGGTCACTTTCGAATCGATGGTATGGAAATTGATCTTCGTGAGTTGAGAAACATTAGTATTATAACCTTGGATCAAAATCCTGAAAAACAAATAATTAGAATTGAAAGCAAGTCTTTGAAACTAGACATTTCAATTAATCTTGGGAGAAATGTCATTTTGAAAGGTCCAACAAACGGAGAATTATCACGAGACATCATTCATCATACCGATGCGGTAATTGATGTAAATATGATCATGGAAAACAAAATTCGACAGTTCCGAATGGTGGGTAATTTCGAGAAAATAGAAACCTTTTGCTGAAAGCAGTTCTAGGTATTCGTTTATTTCAAACAGGTTTGTGAGTCTTTATTGAAAATGTAAACAAGGAAAAAATCAATTCACATTCTCAGAATAGTTAGTTTACAGACTAGCTCTGCTTTCGCTCAAACTATGCAAAAAGAAAGGGGATTTACGAGGAGAGACTTATGTAGGTTTTAATTAAGATGCGCCTGAAGATAGAAAAACAGATGAACACTATGCGGATTATAGCATTTCAAGCGAATAAAGGCCATATTTTTTGAAAGCTCTTCTTTTAGAATATTGTCAAACCGCCAGAAACGGTATTACAAAATCTTATAACTACAAGTAAAGAATATAGAAGTTTTGATTGGCAATTTCCAGGTGTTATTGGGTATAAATTTGAGTTTCCTAAAAAGAAACTTTATGTCCTTCCACTATTCGGCCTTGCTAAAGTCATAGATAGGCCTATTTGCAAATTAAGCCTTCAAATTCTTGATGGTCCCCTAATCAATCATCGCGTTATTTTGCATCTTTCGTTTGTAAGCGGAGAAATAATGATAAAAAGCTTATACTTGTAAAGTGTAAACTTTTTTATTTGCATAAAAATCAAAATTATTAAAGTTGTGAAAGAAATCTTTAAAGACCTTTTGGCACAAAATATTCTCTCTTGTAGTTTTTCTTTGAATATGATTGATAAAGAGAATATTTCTAAAAAATTAAATGAACAAACCTCTTCTGTGGGATTCATTTACAGGCATATTGGTGAGACAATGCTACTATTCGGGTATTTTTTCGGTATGCCCAGTGAAATTCAAAATACTACAATGGGGCAACAAGATGAGGGTCAAGGCAAAGATTTTGAGGAAAGTAAAGAACTAATAGAACAAGGGTATAAAATGTTAGAAGACATAATAGAAAATACTGCTGGTTGGTCAGAAATAATTGACACGCCATTTTTTGGAGCTGTGTCCAAAGCAAAATTATTTGCCCATATTCTATATCATAACTCCTATCATTCAGGCCAAATTGCGCTTGCGCTAAAAAGAGGGGCATAAAAGTTACTTCCCACATAATTTATGGATAAGCTAGTTCAATTCCTTAAAAAGTACCGACGTCAAATCATCGTGGGCGTACTTTTCTATCTCTTCTTGATTTTCAGAGATGTAATAAAGTCTTTCTTGTAAAATTGAGGGAAGTTCAACCCTTTAACCCCTTTCTATTGTCCTGTTTCTGAGTTAGGGTTTTGCATCTTTTTTTATGATCATCAATGCCACAAGTAGATTCGGAACCCAGCAAATCCAAGCCAAATAAGGATAGAATACTTCAAATGGGAGACCGCTTCCAAAACCAATGCCAAGTCCAATCCTTAAAGTCACTGCAGCAAACGTCAATGCGAAGTTTATCATCATCCAATGATAATGGGCAACAATCATTTTACGGATTATGGAGGAATACGCTTTATATCCTGTGAAAATCCATAGAACAGCCAAAAGTGCAAACCCTAAATGTGAAATAGTGCCTCCGAAAGAAAACTGAGCCATATAGAAACCTGAAAGGCCTCCAATTAAAACGCACAATAAATAGATTTTACCTATGAACCTGTGTAAATGATGAGGTTTAGTCGTTCTAAATTTTTCATTAAACTGAAAAGGCCCTAAGATTAATGCAATCAAAGATGGAAATATATGAAAGTAAATTCCAATCGGATGTGCTTTAAAGTTTGCTTTCATCATTGGATGAACAGCAACGCCAAGTTCAAGAAAAGCATAAACAGAAAATGCGTAAATTCCTATGAATATAGAAGAGATGGTAATCAACGATTGATAGATCTTGTTCATTTTTTGATTTTAAATACTTTTAAGTACCAATGCTTTGCCAATTCCGAATTAGCCTCATAGTGATTGGCCTTTTCATCCAATAAAATTACATTTCGAATGCTATTTTTCAACTTCTAGCAGTATTTTTAACTTCTAAACCCACAAATGTCGCCCAAATGACGCCTATTTGTCAATAATTTATTCATTTACACCTATCATATTTGCACATGGAATTTGGTGAAAGATTAAAAGAGATTAGAACAAGTTTGAATATCTCTCAAAAAGAACTTTCAGAACAGACAGGTTTAACGCTAA
>JBILRJ010000138.1:0-7942 GCA_044372695.1 Spirosomataceae bacterium | reverse complement strand
CCAATTCGAATATACTCTTTTAAAATGCCGATTTGGTTAATCAATTTAACCACCGCGTTACTTTGCAGATTTAATTTATTGATGGCTTTTTTTTCCAGACTATCGCGTTGGGTAATTGATACGCTAATCATGGAAATATCTGGTTTCAATTTCATTTTGGCAAAACCTTCCACGGTCAAACCTGTAGTATTAGCATTCTTTTGGGCAAATGAGCCATTACTAAAAACCAAAGTAAGCACCAATGCAAAACCCAAGCGGGTATTTTTTTGTAAATTATTCATGATATTAGATAGTTAAATTTTAGAAAATATTCTTATCGATTAATGGCAACAGAACTTAAAATGGTTTGAATGATTTGTAGGGTTGTGACGTCATCTGCTTCCGCCTCGTAATTCAAAATAATTCGATGATTAAGGACATCAGGTGCCATTTCTTTGATATCCTCCGGCAGTACATAATCCCGTCCTTCTAAATAAGCCAATACCTTGGAGGCTAAATTTAAATGGATACTTGCTCTAGGCGACGCTCCAAATTGAATGTAATTTGCCTCCTGCGTCAATCCATATTCTGCGGGATTTCGGGTAGCAAACACCAGTTCAATGATGTATTTTTCCAGTGTTTCGCTGATGGTAATTTGATTGATTTCTTTTTGAATTTGATGAATATCCTTAAGTGTTAAAATGACTTTCGGTTGATATTTGAAATCCAAATTTGACATTTTTCTCATTACCTCCAATTCTTGGTCTTTGCTCAAATAGTCCATGTAGACTTTTAACATAAACCGATCTACTTGGGCTTCTGGCAAAGGGAAAGTACCTTCTTGCTCCACTGGATTTTGCGTGGCCAAAACTAAAAATGGGCTATCCAAAGGATAGGTGGTGTCTCCAATGGTCACTTGGCGTTCAGCCATGGCTTCTAAAAGAGCACTTTGTACCTTGGCTGGGGCCCGATTAATTTCATCCGCTAAAATAATCTGTGCGAAAATGGGCCCTTTTTTAACTTCAAAATCAGATTTTAGTGGGTTGTAAATCATGGTCCCAACTAAATCAGAAGGCAATAAGTCGGGCGTAAACTGAATACGATGAAAATGTAAATCAAGAATCTTAGCAAGCGTGTTGATGGTCAAAGTTTTGGCCAATCCGGGCACGCCTTCTAACAAAACATGGCCTCCGGTAAAAAGTCCAATCAATAATCGATTGATTAATCGTTCTTGTCCAACAACGACTTTGCTCATTTCTTCAATGACCGCATTGATTTTTTCTCTTGATTCCATTGTGCCTTTTGTTTACAATTCCAAAATTAAAGATGCCGGTGTGTCATTTTGAAAAAACAAGCATCCCTAAAACATTATAATTATTGAAGTTTCTTGTAGCGGATTCTTCTTGGAGTTAAATCATTGCCCATTCTTTTCTTTCTTGATTCCTCGTATTCTGAATAATTTCCTTCAAAATACGTGACTTGTGAATCTCCCTCAAATGCCAAAATATGCGTAGCAATGCGGTCAAGGAACCATCTGTCGTGAGATATGACTACCGCGCATCCTGCGAAATTCTCTAAACCTTCTTCCAATGCTCTCAGTGTATTGACGTCCAAATCATTGGTAGGTTCATCCAAAAGCAATACATTGGCACCTTCTTTGAGCATCATCGCTAAATGCACGCGATTTCTTTCTCCACCAGATAAATTGCCAATTTTCTTTTCTTGATCTGCACCTCCAAAATTGAATTTACTCACATAAGCGCGCGCATTGGATTGCTTGCCGCCCAACATGATCCAATCATTTCCGTCGGCCACCGTTTCGTAGACGGATTTTTCCGCTTTTAATTGATGATGTTCTTGGTCTACATAGGCCAATTGCACAGTTTCTCCTACTTCAAATGTTCCTGCATCTGGTTGAACTTGTCCAGTAATCAACTTAAATAAGGTGGTTTTACCGGCACCATTGGGTCCAATAATTCCGACGATACCTGCTGGAGGAAGACTGAAACTTAGGTTTTCAAACAATAATTTATCGCCAAACTTTTTAGACACGCCTTGTACTTCTATTACCTTGCTACCCAATCTTGGTCCGGCAGGAATAAAAAGCTCCAATTTATCCTCTTTTTGTCTGTTTTCTTCAGATAATAATTTTTCATAAGCACCAATACGGGCCTTGGATTTTGCTTGTCTAGCCTTCGGCGCCATTCTTACCCACTCCAATTCTCGCTGCAAGGTTTTTTGTCTTCTCGATTCCGTTTTTTCTTCCTGTGCCAATCGATTTTGTTTTTGCTCTAACCAAGAGGTGTAATTTCCTTTCCAAGGAATACCCTCGCCACGATCCAACTCTAAAATCCAACCAGCTACATTATCTAAGAAATAACGATCGTGGGTAACCGCGATAACGGTTCCTTTGTATTGCCTCAAATGCTCTTCTAACCAATATACCGATTCGGCATCCAAATGGTTGGTGGGTTCATCCAATAACAACACATCTGGTTCTTGAAGTAGTAAACGACAAAGGGCCACCCGGCGTTTTTCCCCTCCTGATAGTGTATGTATTTTTGTGTCGGCATCTGGACAACGTAATGCGTCCATGGCCTTTTCTAAACGTGTATCTAACTCCCAAGCATTGAAGTGATCCAATTTTTCCTGCACCTCTCCTTGGCGGCTCAGTAATTTATCAAAATCAGCATCCGGATCTCCGAAAGCCTCATTGATTTCATCAAATTCTTTTAACAAATTTTTGATTTCGGCAACACCCTCTTCCACTACTTCGAGTACAGTTTTCTCTGGATCTAGTTGAGGCTCTTGCTCCAACATGCCTACGCTGTAACCTGGAGACCAAACGACATCGCCGGTATATGATTTGTCGAGACCTGCAATGATGCGCAAAAGGGTAGATTTACCAGAACCATTGAGTCCCAAGACTCCAATTTTTGCTCCGTAAAAAAAAGATAAATAAATGTTTTTTATGATGGTTTTCTGAGGAGGAATGGTTTTGGAAACTCGCTCCATTGAAAAGATAATTGTCTCGTTACTCATGTTGATTTTTCATTTTTAAAAAACAAATATCGCAAAAACACTTTAAGGATTTTAATTAAAAAAGACTTTGAAGTGATAAAAATTTTAAATAGTCAAAAAAAAACTTAGAATTAAATGAAATTTTGAATAGATTTGCCACCTGAATTAAATAAAGCGTACTAAATTATTTTTTAACCCTTATCGAGCCAAGGTTTTGCTTAAAGCTCTTTTTTTTTAAACTATGGATTCTGCCTCATCTAATCAATTTGGATTTTGCCGCGATGGTAAAGTCTTCATCAATGCTTATTTAAATTTTCCGGAAAGAGAAATTGGTTTTGTTCGAAATACCGAAAGCGAAGCCTTGACGTACTTCATCAATCGTTTTGAATTAGCCAAAAATAAAGTAGCCATTCTTTCCAAAGAAGTCGGAGAAGTGCAAAATAAAGGTTCGTTTTTAACGAAAGTCGTTCAGATGAAATCTTATTTGGCCGAGTTTGATGGCTTAGGAGATTTTATTCCATTATTTGCTGAATTGGATCGTCTGGAAAATTTCTTGAAAGATTTGATTGTCAATAATCAAGTCAAAAATTTAGAAATTAAGCGTGCTTTGGTCGCTGATGCTAGATTAATTTCCGCAGAGGAAGATATCAGCAATGCGACAGATCGTTTACTTGAAGTGAAAGCCAAATGGGTTAAAACAGGTCCTGTTGAAAAACCTTTGCAAGATTCCTTGACAGCCGAATTTCAAGAACTTATTGATGGTTTCTTTTTACGTAGAAGAGCCTTTTTTGAAGAAAAAAATCGCATTGTTGATGAGAAAATTGCTAAACTTCAAGGTTTTGTAGATTCGGTTCATCAACTTAGAAAAGCAGAGGATATTGATGACTCAGTTGTCAAAGTCAAAGAACTTCAAAGAGAATGGAAAACGGTGATGGGGTTACCTCCTAAGAAGCAATCCATGCTGTGGAAAAATTTCAAGAAGGCCAATGAAATGTTCTTTGAGAAATACAACCGAATCAAAGGAATTGAAGTTAAGCCAAGAATCGACCCTAGGGTACATGAGCTGACCTCCATGATGATGGAGTTGGAGGCTAAATTGGGCGATCAAGTTAATATCGTTGCAACGGCTGAATTAGCCAAAGCTTATTTGGTTAAATGGAAAGAAATTACGTCCATCGTCAAAACAATAGATAGAAGTTTAGCGGAAAGATTCCGAAATGCTTGTGATAAAATTTTCGAAATGAATTATTTATTGCGTGTGATTTCTTATCGTCATCCTGTTTTAAATGAAAAACCTCGCATCGAACAATTGAAAATCATGATTAATCAAATGGATTACATGACTAAGAAAGAACGCAGCGAATTGGAGATTTTTATTGCTGATTCTGAAGAGGATGGTACCATGTCTGAAAAACCTGTTCAAAGCAAGATCAATACACAAAAACGTAAAATAAGCATGAAAGAGATGCTTTTGATAAATTTCAAAACTGAGCTTGATGCTATTTTGAATGCGTAAATTTAATTATGAATTATGATTTATGAATTATTAATTGATTTTACATAATAACTCATAATTCATAACTCATAATTCATAACTCATAATTCATAATCGATTCCATCAAAAGTTCCCGACGACATCATCAATAAATTCCGATTTTCCCAGTTTTGTTCTTTCAATACTTTTGATAAACTTTCCGGATCCCTGATCACTATTAAATTGGGGTGTTTGAAATATTTTTGAATATCCGCTTCTTCAATTTTATCCATTTTTTTGATTGCTCTTGCGTGCTCGCTTAAATAAATGATGGCATTTTCTGCTTTCGACAAAGAACCTTCGTATTCAGGTAAAAATGCTGGATTTAGACTGCTAAATGTATGCAACTCCAAACACGCAAAAAGTTTACGGTCAGGATATTGTTGTTTCAAGGCTTCTGTGGTAGCTTTTACTTTAGATGGAGCATGAGCAAAATCTTTGTATATCAAACTTTTAGCAGTTTCTTTGACCAATTCCAGCCTTTTTGCAGCACCTTTGAAGCTTTGGATGGCTTCATAAAATTCCTTTGTACTTACGCCAACTTGTTCACAAATGAGTCGAGCCCCGTTAAGATTTTTCAAGGTATGTTCTCCAAAAACTAAAATTTCATAGTTTTTTCCATCTTCCCCATTTAAAACAGTCTTGCCATTTTGGATACTTGCTGGATGTGCTGAATAGGCTATTTTTTGGGCATGATCCGGGCAAAAATCAGCTTGTTTTTTTAATTCTAGATCCGTTTCATCGTAGATTAAAGTTCCTGATTTGGGTAATTCTTGAATCAATTGTTGGAATGTGTTTGTGTAGGAGGCAAAGGTTGGATAAACATTGATGTGATCCCAGGCGATACCTGAAACAAGTGCGATATGCGCTTGATACAACAAGAATTTTGCTCTTCTGTCGATGGGTGAGGCCAAATATTCATCGCCCTCGATGATGATGATGGGCGCGTCTGATAGCGAGGCCATCAAGTCAAAACCTTCAATCCTTGCGCCAACTAGGTAATCAAATTTTTTGTTTAAAGTTTTCAGTACATGTAAAATCATGGAGGTGATGCTCGTTTTTCCATGACTACCAGCAATCACAATTCGTTGCTTATTTTTACTCTCTTGGTATAAAAAGGATGGGTATGATTCTATGTTAATTCCCAATTCTTGGGCTTTGAGTAATTCTGGATTATCTGCCTTGGCATGCATGCCTACAATGACGGTATCAATTTCGGTAGTGATTTTTTCAGGAAACCAACCAAAAGCCTCGGGAAGTAATCCCTTAGCCTGTAAAAGACTTTTAGAAGGTTCGTAAATTTCGTCATCAGAACCTGTGATTTGGTAACCTTTTGCCTGGAGAGCCAAGGCTAAATTGTGCATTGCTGCTCCTCCGATTGCGATAAAATGAATTTTTGGCATATAACATTTATAGAATTGTTTGCAAAGTACATACTTTTATTGCAGTTTTGCACGTTTTTACATGAGTCAAAATGATTCGACATAAATTGGATACTGTTAAATGAAAAATTACGTAGATCTAATTGATCAAACCATTGAGTTCCCCACTCGAGAGTTTAACATCAATGAGAATAATGAATTGTTGTTCAATAATGTTCCCTTGATGGAAATTATTAAACAGTATGGGACTCCTTTGAAAATCTCTTATTTACCTAAAATTGGAGAGCATATTGAGAATGCCAAGCTCTTGTTTAGAAACGCAATCAAGAAATATAACTATAAAGGAAATTACACTTATTGTTATTGCACAAAGTCTTCTCATTTTTCATTTGTGCTAGAAGAAATTTTAGAACAACAAAGTGTTCACTTAGAAACAAGTTCGGCTTTTGATGTGCCAATCATCCGGGATATGTATAGTCGCGGAAAAATTTCTAAATCTACATACATTTTGTGCAATGGCTACAAACAGCCTTTGTATACGCAATATATTTCAGAGTTGATCAATGATGGTTTCAATTGCATTCCCATTTTGGACAATTTGAAAGAAATCGATTTTTATGAAAAGTCGGTAACGGTGGATAAAGTGAACATTGCTATTCGCATTGCCACAGATGAAGAGCCTGATTTTTCTTTTTACACCTCGCGTTTGGGGGTTCGTTACTCAGATGTTAACATTTTATACGAAGAAAAAATCAAGCCCAATCCGCGTTTTAATTTGAAGATGCTTCATTTCTTTATTAACACGGGGATCAAAGACAGTGCCTATTATTGGTCAGAATTGAGCCGATTTATTTATAAATATTGCGAGTTAAAAAAGATTTGTCCAGAATTAGATTCCATTGATTTGGGGG
Organism: Spirosomataceae bacterium; assembly: GCA_044372695.1. GTDB lineage: Bacteria > Bacteroidota > Bacteroidia > Cytophagales > Spirosomataceae > Aquirufa. The sequence continues at coordinate 1,115 of JBILRJ010000138.1, read as the reverse complement.
GAGGTTTACCCATTCAAACCTCTTTGCAGTTTAACTACGATTATCAGGCCATGATTGATGAGATTGTTGAGTCCATTTCATGGATTTGCAATAAGAACAACGTTCCTGTACCTAATATATTTACCGAATTTGGTTCTTATTCAGTGGGGGAGAGCGGTGCGGTTTTGTATGAAATCATTGACCAAAAACTTCAAAATGATAAAGAGCTTTGGTACATGATTGATGGATCGTTCATCACTCAATTGCCAGACTCATGGGGGATGAATCAAAAATACATCATGTTGCCGGTTAACAATTGGAGTTCGCCCTATCAAAAAGTAAATTTAGGAGGATTAACTTGCGATTCCATGGATTTTTATAACACTGAAGCGCATAGTTCGGACTTGTATTTGCCTATTTTTGAGGAGGCTACTGAGCGCCAATTTGTGGGTTTTTTCCACACAGGTGCTTATCAAGAATCGCTTGGGGGATATGGAGGTATTCAACATTGCCTAATTCCTGCTCCAAAGCATGTGATTGTGGATCGATTGGAAGATGGAACCATTACCACTAAATTGTTTTCGGAAGAGCAAACCAGTGCTTCTATGTTGAATATTTTAGGTTATAATGATGCGCCAGCCGAATTAAAAAAAATACCTTCTGTCGAAAGTGTGAAAAGCGCCAAGACTAAATTAGTCACTGTTTAATTGAATGTTATGAAAAAAATTGCAGCGTTAATCTTGCTTATTGGTTTCGGACTAAGTTCATGTACAAAAAACTCGAATTGTCCAGCTTATGGGACTACCCGGGCAAATGTGGAGAAAGTGAAGAGAATTTAAGATGTATGATGTAAGATGTATGACGTATGAAGTAAGATGTAAGTGTCTTGTCCTGAAATAGGTTGACAGTTTTGGTTTTCTAAAACTATTAAAAAATTCTCATTAGGCTGCATATAGTTCGGAAGGTTTTTTCATTTTCAAAGCTAAATGTGGCCTTTTGCTATTATAAGTATCAATGGCTTGTTGAGTTATTTTTTTTGCGGACTCAATATTTTTAAATGTAGCATCTAAATTGAACTCGTTTTTTAATATTCCATTGATTCTTTCTGCCATTGCATTTTCATAACAATTACCAAT
>JBILRJ010000137.1:0-7944 GCA_044372695.1 Spirosomataceae bacterium | reverse complement strand
AAATTGTGATTGTCGATTTCAAAGAAGGAATTTTTTATTCAAACATGTATCTATCTGGACCTAATGGTAAAATGGTATTAGATGCACGTCCTTCAGATGCAATTGCAATTGCCTTGAGAACAAATTCACCAATATTTATCAATGAGGACCTTTTTGATTCAATAAGTATTCCCATCGAACAAGTTGATGAAGAGTTGGAATTAGACATCGATTTAGACACGCATGAGGAAACTATTTCCTCGGAAGAATTGAGTAAACAACTTGAAAAAGCGCTTTTTGATGAAAATTACGAATTGGCCGCACAATTACGAGATTCCCTAAAAAACAATAAATAGAATAATGAAACATTCTAAATCAAAACCCTCATCTTTATCGTTTCTTTTAATTCTTTCTATTTCCGTATTAGGTTTTTTTGTATGCCTTTTTAGTCAGTTTGTAATAGGACTCAAACATTTTTCTTTAGATGTCAAATCACAAATGAAAATATATGTTTACATGGAAGATAGTTTGAATACCGATGATCTATTGGCTACTAAATCAATTTTAAAGTCCCAAAAATTCGTTGATTTAAACTCGAATAATTTACAATTGGGAGTTGAATTTGTTTCCAAGAATAAGATAGCAGAAGATTTTTTAAAGTCGTCTCACGAAAACTATCAAGAATTATTGGGAGACGAAAATCCTTTTAAAAATATGTTCATTTTAAACATTGCTGACTCCTACAAAAACACGCAATCATTTAACAAGATTTCCAAAGATCTCAGTAAAATTAATGGAGTTTATGAGGTTACCTATCCCAACCAACAATTGAATTTTTTAATTTCTAAAATTGAATCATTTACTTTTATCATACTTATAATCAGCATGATAATGCTTGTTTTTATTTACTTTCAAATTTCAAATTATATTCGAATTGCTATATATTCCAATCGAACTCTTATAAAAACGATGCAATTGCTGGGTTCTACAAATGCGTTTATTCAAAAGCCTTATTTGATTAAATCTATTCAATTGGGATTAATAGGAAGTACTATTGGATTTATCATAACCAACGCTTTGTTTTATTTATTGCAGATAAACTTTCCATCACTTAGTGTAGATTTATTTAACCTTGAAAACCAAATTTTAATCTGGGGTATAACTGCATCATCTTGTCTTTTTTTCTGTTTAATTTCCACTTTAATTTCTTTGAGTAAATATTTCAATATCCAACAATCTAATATTCATTAATATGCAAAATTTCCCTTTGGATAAAAAGAGAATTATTTTTCTAATAACTGGCATTATTACCATGTTGATTGGTTTTTTTGTAATGACTTTAGACAAATCTGAATTTGGTTTCGGTTTTTTAGGAATTACCTTAGGTCCAATTCTGGTGCTAATTGGTATCGTCTTACCTGTTCTTTCCTTATTTAATTTTAGTAAGAATGATAAGTAATTGGGAAAGCATCATTTTAGGTATTGTTGAAGGATTGACCGAATTTTTACCCATATCATCTACTGCCCACCTCATCATAGCTGAAAAGATTTTAAATTTAGAATCCACTAAATTCCTTAATTTTTTTACAATATTCATTCAAATGGGTGCTATATCAGCTGTACCCCTTTTGTATTTTAAACGTTTGACTACAGACTTGCGTCTGTATCAATTTATTACATACAGTTTTATTCCAGCTGCTATTTTAGGAGTTTTATTTGATGATATACTTGAAGCTATGTTTGAAGGTTATTGGTTCATAGCTTTTTCCTGGTTATTGGGTGGAATTATATTGGTTTATATAGATAAGTGGCTTAAAAAAGATGACGTGAAAAATCCAGAAAATGATTCATTGAATTTATTAGACGATTTAACTGTAGTTAAAGCGATTAAAATTGGGTTTTTTCAATGTATCGCTATGATTCCAGGTGTTTCCCGCTCAGGGGCATCAATCATTGGTGCTAGAGTAGTCGGACTTTCTCACAAGTCAGCAGTGGAATATTCTTTTCTTTTGGGAATCCCAACTATTTTTGGGGCATGTTCCAAAAAAATCTATGATTATCGGGATGATTTACCTTTGTTATTAAATTCTGCAAATACAATTTCTTTAATTCTTGGTTTTGTGATTAGTTTCATAATTGCTTTAGTTACCATCAAATTTATGGTAGGATTCGTTCAAAAATATGGTTTTAAGCTTTTTGGAATCTATCGTATCGTGATTGGTATTTTACTTTTTATCTATTTGTCGTGGAGTTAGAAATTGTTCAAGATAAGTTTTATTTGATAAATAAGCCGAAAGAATGGACTTCTTTTGATGTGGTTAAGAAATTACGTAATGTTGGAAAATTCAAGAAAATTGGACACGCGGGAACTTTAGATCCATTAGCTACTGGTCTTTTGATCATCTGTGTTGGCAAATACACTAAAAAAATTGAATATTTTCAATCATTGCCTAAAGTATATTCAGGAACTTTCGTTCTTGGAAAAACTACTCCTTCCATTGATTTAGAAACAGCGTTTGATGAAATAGTTTATCCAATTGACCACATAAATGATGCATCTATCGAAAACGTAAGGCTAAGTTTGTTAGGTGAAATCGATCAATTACCTCCTATTTATTCCGCCATTAAATTGAATGGAGAGAGGTTATATAATCATGCTAGAAATGGCCTAGTAGAATCTGACTTAGCGATTAAAATACGAAAAGCGCACGTTTATGAATTTGAAATAGATACGAGCAATTTCCCTATTCTTTCATTTAATGTAAAATGTTCTAAAGGAACGTATATAAGAAGTTTAGTAAGAGATTTTGGTTTAGCTTTAGCCTCAGGAGCTTATTTGTCAAATTTGATTCGAACTAGTATTGGAGAATTTTCACTGGAAAATGCACAAGAAGTAGAATCCTTTAATCCAGAAATGTATGAAAGTTTACCATAGCATTTCAGATTATGTAGGTACAATGGAAAGTGTGGTTACCATTGGAATGTTTGATGGAGTTCACATTGGACATCAAAAGGTCATTGGTCGATGTGTCGAGTTGGCAAAATCACACCAGATTCAATCCGTCGTTATTACATTTTCTAATCATCCTGCTTCCTACTTTCATCCTAATTCAGATGTGGGTTTACTTACTCCAGAGAATCTCAAAATTGAGTTAATCAAGTCTCTTCATGTAGATGTTTTATTTTTTATTCCATTTGATGCATTCATAGCCAATATTACTGCCAATTATTTTGTTACTCAAATTTTATTAAAGCAATTAAATTGTCATTCATTTGTATTGGGTTATGACAATCGCTTTGGATTTAATAGAGAGGGCTCGCTTAAATTTGTGAATGAAAAATTTCAAGAATTTATTAATACTTATGAGATTGAAGCGGAGGTGTTAGATGATTTAGTTATAAGTTCATCCCAGATTAAACAATTTTTGAGCGATGGCAATGTGGATTTAGCCAATCAAATGCTAGGTAGAAAATATAGTTTAAATGGTACCGTAGTGAAGGGTAAACAGTTGGGTAGAACCATCAATTTCCCTACAGCTAATCTCAAATTAGAACAAGAAAAGCAGTATTTAATAGGTGTTGGAGTGTATTTAACTGAAATTCAAATTGATGAGAATCATTATTTTGGTCTAACAAACGTGGGATATCGTCCAACTGTTGATCATTCGAACGAGATGAATGTGGAAACATTTATTTTCGATTTTGATAAATCAATTTATGGTGTTTCAATATCTCTCAATTTTATTTCAAAATGTCGAAATGAGGTTAAATTCAAAGATTTTGAGGCATTAAAAAATCAAATTTACCAAGATGTAAAATGGGCGAAAAAGGAATTAGCAAAGATTCATATAACTTCCTAAAAACGTAATTTCATCTGATTTAGAATCCAAAATTTGTTTAATGTTACTATCTAATATATTCCCTTCAATATCCATAAAAAACCAAAATTTGAATTCATGAGTTTCTTTAATTGGTCTAGATTCAATTTTTAGTAAATTGATTTTCCTTTGGTCAAACTCTTGTAATAGAGTTAACAAAGCTCCTGGTTTGTCATCATTTTTTAGTTTAATCGCTAAACTTGTTTTATCCTTTTCCGTCTTTTTTAAATTAGGTAACTTCGAAATGATGAAAAATCTGGTTTGATTAGATTCGCTGTCCTGAATGTTATCAAACAATATAGGTAGGTGATAAGTTTTTGCCGCAATATGAGAACAAAGAGCAGCTGATTTGTTATCCTCAACAGCCATTTTAGCTGCTTTTGAAGTTGAATCTACTTGAACAAAAAATGATTCTTCCTTGTTACCAAAATAATCGTTCAAAAAGGTTTTACATTGTTGAAATGCTATATCTTTTGAGAAAATTTGATTTATTTCTTTGATATTATTTTGTTTCGAAGCGATGCAAAAATTCACAGGAATGATTATTTCAGAAATAATATGCAATTTTTTCTCAAATAATAAATCCATGGTTTCTTTTACCATACCCTCTTGATTGTTCTCTATAGGTACTACACCATATTTAGCTCGACCTGTTTCAATGGAGTCAAATACTGATTTAATGGATGGTAATGAAATATATTCTGCAACTGCTCCAAATCTCGTTTCTGCAGCTTGATGGGTAAAACTTCCTTCTGGACCTAAATAGCAAATTAATTCTGGAAGTTCCAGATTTCTAGAAACTCCAAATATTTCTAGAAAAATTGCCTCGATGGCATTTTTAGATAATCTTCCCGTATATTTTGAAGCCAAACGTTCAATAATAGCTTTTTCTCTATCTGGGTGATAAATCAATGAGTTTGTCCCCCTTTTTAATTGCCCAATATGTTCAACAATTTCCATTCGACTAACCAATAGCTCTAAAATTGAATCATCAATTACATCAATTTTATCCCTAAGATTGTTTATATCTGTTTGCATAATCAATTATTAATTTATCGAATTTTCTTCAGGCTTTTCTTGTTTATTTAATCCCTGATTTTTCTTTTCCTCAACTATTTGTAATCTTTTGAGTTTATCAATTTTAGTAAATTGAATCCTTTCAATTTTTGCATAATTAATTCGTGCACTTAATAAATAAGCAAAAACACAATAAATTAAAAAAAGTATAAATAGTCCTAAGATTAACTCGTTGTTTGAAAATTGCTGGCGAATTAAAAAATAAGTTATTAATATGATAAAATTAAACCCAATTAAGATGAAAGTTGATGCAATATGAGAAAATCCAAAGTCAATTAATAAATGATGTAAATGATTTCTATCTCCTTTAAATGGGGATTTATTGGCAAGTAATCGAATAGAAAACATTCTTAATGTATCAAAAAGTGGAATTAATAATAGTATAATCATTAAAATTGGAGCATCAGCACCTAACTGCGGGTTGAATTTATAAGAACTATTAAAAATGATGTATTTTACGGCAAAAAATGATAATAAGAATCCTAAAATTAAAGATCCTGTATCTCCCATAAAGATCTTATTTTTTATAGACCAATTAAATCTTAGAAATCCTATTAAGGATCCGGCTAATGAAAATGCAAGTGTAGATAAAGCAAATAATTGTAGTTGAAAAAATAAGTATCCAAAGGTAATTGATGCTAATAGACCAACTGTTCCCGCAAGTCCATCAATCCCATCAATTAAATTTATTGCATTAATTACTGAGATGAAAATGAATGTAGTAAATAAAACACTTATTACATAGGGAATTTCTGAAATCCCAAACAGTCCATAAAAATGCGAAATCCGCATTTCACCTAAAATTATTAGCAAACCTGATGCCGCAATTTGAATGAATAATTTCTTTTTTGGTGATAGGATTAATATATCATCTTTAATCCCCAGAAAGAATAAAATAATGATGGATGCAATCGCCAAGTGTACTTCATGTCCCTCGTTCGGATTATCCCAAATGAAATAACTAATGAGTGTAGAGGCAAAAATAGCAACCCCACCTAAAGTAGGCGTTAGCTCTTCATGTGAACTTCTAAGTTCGATTTCAGCCATCAAATCTTTTAATTTGGAAATATTAATGATGACGGGAATTGCGGCAATGGAAATTACCATGGACACGACAAATGAAATTATTATTTGAACCTCTTTTAATGAAAAAAGATTAATGATGTTTTCCATATATTATGATATAACTCTTTTTTTAACCTCGATGGCAGGATTTCCTCTGTAAATCGTATAGGGTGCTAAGTCTTTTGTTGCAGTTGATCCCATTGAAAGAACCGCATGATTTCCGACAGTTACTCCACCACTTACGCTTGCATTAGCTCCAATCCAACAGCCCTCTTCTAAAATGATTGGTTTAGTTATTAAATTAAATGAAACTTTAGTATAATCATGGTTACCTGTGATTAGTGTAGCACCTTGTGAAATACAGGCATTGCTTCCAATCGTAATATTGGAAATATTATCGATCCAACAATTTTCCCCTAACCAAATGTGATCTTTCAAAACCAATTTCCATGGTAACTTAATTTTTACCCATGGTTTAATTACGACAGAATTTCCAATTTTAGCGCCAAATAACCTTAAAATAAATACCTTTAATGAGTTTGGATAAGGGATATTTGTTAAAAAGAAAATATTAGAAATGATTAACCATCCTAAATATTTTAATTTTAAGAAATTTGTAGGGAATACAGCATCAGAAAATAATCCGAGGTTTACTTTGTTCACAGGTTTCTACACTAAATAACTAATTGATAATTTTACAAGATATAAAAATACAAATTATCAAGATAAAACCATTCATGTTTAATTAAGTTCTTATCCATTTATTAATTTTTTAGCCACTTGCCCAAAGTTTAAACAATTTTGAATTTGAATCAAAAAAATGGATATCCAATTATTATAGACACATTTCAAATCCCGGTTTGTTAGAATAAATCGTAATTTTTCAGGAATGTAAAGTTAAAGGGAACGGAGCATTTCCATCGATAATCGGTTTAAAGTAAAAATATTATTATTCTTAGCTATAAATTTTTGAGATAAAAGTTTATTTCGATTTATTAAAAAATCAACAATTTTTTGGTCACTTTCTTGCAAATTCATATCATTAATGATAATACCGGAATAATTATCAATAATTAGGTCATCTGAACATCCACATACTTGACTGCATATGACTGGTATTCCTTTTTCTTGCGCTTCGTTTGCAACCATTCCCCATGGCTCTGATTTAGATGGCAATATTAAACATTCTGCATGTTGAAAATATGTAGAAAGTTGTTCCCATTGGATTGATCCCAACATTTTAATCTGATCAGCTAATGCTAAGTCATTGATCATTATTTGAAGGTTCTCTTTTTCAGGTCCTCCTCCTATTATAATAAGTTGATAACCGGGAATTTGTTCTTTAATTCGGTTAAACAATAGGATCAAACCATCAACATTTTTTTCTTCTGATAATCGTCCTACAAACAGTAAATAATTGTTTTCAATAATTTTAATTTGTGTATTTGTCGCAAACTTTGATTTATCAAAAGTATTTAAAAATGAAAAAATTTTATTTTTGTCTACCTGATGCTTGAATAAATATGTATTAGATTTTATTCCGTACGAAAAAAACCCATCTGTCAATTTAAAAAGTAATATTTTATAATAAAATTTAATAAAATTTAAGGCATTTTTATCTTTTGAGATTGAAATAGATTCATTCGTAATAATTGACTTGATGGATAGTATACGACAAAGAATCAAAATAAATAATGTCCCAAACTCATTGTAACCTGTTAAATTGATGGTAGTGGGTTTAAATTGAAAGATGTAATATAGTCGGTAAAACAACATCTTAATTCTACTTACATTCTCTAATGTCTTTGTACTGATGAGGCGAAAATTATATTTGAAAGGGAAATTATCCACGTCAAAATTAATCAAATCTTTCCTTGTTTCTTCAGTAATACTAGTTTGAACGACCAACAATTCAGAATTTTTTTGTATTAATTCAGCATTCAGT
>JBILRJ010000136.1:0-7949 GCA_044372695.1 Spirosomataceae bacterium | reverse complement strand
GGATTTTCTCAATGCTAAATTCCATTCGTCTGAAATTTCTTGCATATCTTCTTTGTACAATCTAACTTCTTTGGCTTTGAAACTATCTTTTTCATAGACCACTACATCAATGGGGAAATCCACATCGTTGGTACTTACTTGCGTGGCATCAAAGGACAAAAAGCCCATTTTTAAAGCATCTTTTAAGGAAGTTTCATGGGTTAAATTTCGATTTAGCAAAGGTTTGCCATAATTGGAATTTCCAATGATTTGATATTTTAAACCATCGTTGATCTCAATCCAATTACCCTCCGGAAAAATCAGAAACAATTTATGCTCTTTGTCCAATGGCATTTGACCTCCAATGATCGCATGTAAATTGAACTGATAACCCTCTTTTTCCAAGGTTTCCTTGTCTTCAGAGGCTACTTTTTTGAGCATATTCCCAAAAGTGGTTACCGCTTGAAACATGTAATCATATTGAGCTTCTTCTTTGTCTATGGTGTGATTAAAATACGTAACAGCTTTGTCCCTAACTGATCGAAGACCAGCGGTCATGATGAATAAACTGTGTTGCTTTATTTCGTGAATGGAGATTTTTTTATTGGAATACATCTCGCTTCCTGCCGTGATTCTGGTATCAGCTATGGCAATCAATCCTTCTTTTACGGTAATACCTAAACAAAAAGTCATTATTGTGAGTAAGTGTGGGCAAAATTACAATTTATATTTGAAAGCAGGGTTTAATTCACTGGCTTTAAGTCGAAATAGGTATTAAAAATGGTTTTACCAATTTCATTGTTTTTGGTTTGAAAATTATCCAAAAATTCATGCAATCCCGTTGTTAAGATATCGTCAATTTCAGTGAATTCAACCTCTGACAAAAGTTTGGACAATTTCTTTTCTGCGGAATTGGAAAAACCTGTGTCGAAAGATGTGCCAGATATCGCATACAAGGAGGATTCCGCATCTTTTAAACAATGGACAACGGAGCGAGGAAAATTCTTGTCTAAAATCAAGAATTCCACTATGTAGGTTGGATTGATCCCTTTGTATTGTTGTCGAAACATGTTGTAAGCGGAAACCGATTTCAATACCGCTGACCAAAGCAATAAATCCAACGGCGAGCCGATCGCATCCACATCGGGCAATAAGGTAAAATACTTGACGTCCAGAAATCGAGTAGTTTTGTCTGCACGCTCCAACAATTTTCCCAATTGTCCAAAATGCCAACCTTCTCCCCGAGTGATGGTGGAGTCCACAATGCCATAAAACAATTGACTTCCCGATTTGATTTCCTCTAAGAATCCCTGGTAGCGCGATATTTCCCAATTTTTACTGCCTTCCACACGATCTTTGACTTTCCAATAAATTTGGTTGACATATTCCCACATTTCTTTGGAAATACTTTCACGAATGGTACGAGCATTTTCTCGGGCGCTGTACAAACAGGATAAAATGGAATTCGGATTTTTGATGTCGAATGTCATGTAATGCAACACATTTTCTCGATTCGCCACCGGGTAATGTTCAAAGAAATTGTAGTGATCCGCCGTGGCCACAATCAATGGCTCCCATTGTTCAGGTACATTGGGGGGTAAATCTAAAGCTAGATTAAAATTGACCGAAATAAATCGGGCATAATTGTCCGCTCGCTCAATGTAGCGATTCATCCAATAGATGGAGTTGGCAACGCGACTTAACATAGGCTTTAATTTTTTTAAATGCTTGATTTCCAAGAAGGAAATTTAAAATTAGAATTATTTTTCACTTGACGCGCTAATATCCCTTTTAATTTTAATCCAGCTTTAAAATTTGCATTAAATTCCTGACATATTCCATTATCTAACTTGATTTTTGTAAATTTGATTTTTTCAAAGAATTTTCATTTTCCATGTTTTATCAACAAATTTTAAAGCCATTTCTTTTCTTGTTTTCGCCAGAAACGGCGCATGAAATAGTGGTCACTTCCTTTCGTTTCTTATTGAAATTACCTTTTGCTAAATCGATTTTCAAGTCGATGTATGCATTAAGTGATCCGCGTTTAGAAAGAGAAGTTTTTGGATTGAAATTCCCGAATCCCGTTGGTTTGGCTGCTGGTTTTGATAAAAATGCGGCAATGATTGATGAATTTTCTCATTTAGGCTTTGGTTTTATTGAAATTGGAACGGTGACGCCCTTGGCTCAAGATGGAAATCCTCAACCTCGTTTATTCAGATTATTGGAAGATGAAGCAATCATTAATCGAATGGGCTTCAATAATTTAGGTTTGACGGCCATCAAGGAACGATTAGCGGCTCGTAAATCCAAGGTGATTGTCGGTGGAAATTTAGGGAAAAATAAAATCACTCCCAATGAACTAGCCGATGAGGATTATCAAAAGGGTTTTGAAAGCTTGTTTGATGTGGTGGATTATTTTGTGGTGAATGTAAGTTCCCCAAATACTCCCAATTTAAGAGCTTTGCAAGAAAAGGAACCGCTCAAAAAATTACTGAGCAGTTTACAAGCATTGAACCAACAAAAGCCTAAATCCAAACCGATCTTATTGAAAATAGCTCCCGATTTGTCGAATGAGCAATTAGATGATGTCATTGAAATTGTGACTGAAACCCATTTGGCTGGTATCATAGCTACCAATACTACTCTGTCTAGAGAAGGTTTAAATTCCAAGCACAAACAGGAAATGGGAGGCTTAAGTGGCAAACCCCTTACCCGAAGGTCAACGGAGGTCATTGCTTATTTGTCCCAAAAATCCCAAGGAAAAATCCCCATCATTGGGGTAGGAGGGATTCACTCTGCTCAAGATGCTTTAGATAAATTAAAGGCAGGAGCTTGTTTGGTACAAATTTATACGGGCTTCATTTATGAAGGTCCCGGATTGGTGAAAGAAATTAATGAAGGAATTTTAAAGGCTGAGCTTGAAAATCTTTTGTAAATCGAAGCAAATATTTGTAATTTAAACCTTTTAAATCAGTGTTCTCTCGATGGCCAAACAGATTACAGCTAAACCTCAAGCCCTTCAATTAAATTTTGAAGAAGAACAGGAAAAAATTCAACAACATCAACTTCGTTCCGACCAAGGTAAATTTCTTTTTGCCTCCTTTCTATTTGTGTTAGGTACATTGTTGTTGATGTCTTTTGGTTCCAGTATTTTTTGGGGAGTTTCTGATCAAAGCGAAGTGGAATTAGGCCCTTTGGAACTCATTAGCGGAAGCGATATACCGATCAAAAATTTAGCTGGATTGTACGGAGCGAAAGTTTCTCATTTCTTTTTGTTTCAAACCTTCGGCATATCCTCGTTTTTGTTGGTGCCACTTTTTTACTTATCTGGTCTTCGACTTGGATTTAAAAAAGAAATCATTCCTTTGGGTTCGTTAACTTGGCAAGTATTGTTTTACGTTGTTTGGGGAAGTTTAATGATGGGTTTTCTGGTTTATCAATTTGATTTACCACATTCCTTGGGAGGAGGTTTTGGGTATTTTATCAATGAAAAACTGCAACAATTGATCGGGTATTTATCAGCTTTTGTCATTGCTTTCATTGGGGCGGTGTTTATTGTGATTTTTTACCAATTGAATCCGCGTCCAAAATCAAAAAAGAAATCAAACCCTGTAAATACTTTGGCAGGAGACGAAATGAATGCACCCCTGGAATTTGATCCAGAAGCAGATTTTCTAGATGATGATTTAACCATTCGGGAAGATAATGATGATGAATCTACCTTCCGACCTCATTTGCCACCTGAAAAAAATAACGAGGAGTTGGCTGTAGAAAGTCCAGTTTCTTCGTCTAAATTGATCACCAATGAGGATGTTTTAGCCGTGCCCGAACTTGAGTCTACAGAAAGTGATTTGACATTTACTTACAAAGTAGCGACCGTAGGCGATTCAGCAGATGAGACTGCGGAGGAAGTGGTAGGAACAGAAATCACCGCCAATGATTTAGTAGCCAAATTCGGCCTATATGATCCTACGGCCGATTTGCCTAAGTATAAATTTCCAACCTTGGATTTATTGAAGGAGTATGATCACAAGAATCAAGCGACTCAAGTGACCATGGATGAGTTAAAAGAGAACAAGGAAAAGATCGTGGAAACTCTTTTGAATTATGGTATCGGAATTCAAAAAATAGAAGCCACCATCGGGCCCACGGTTACTTTATACGAAATTGTTCCCAAAGCTGGCGTAAGGGTAAGTAAAATCACTTCTCTGGAGGATGATTTGTCACTTTCTTTGGCTGCTATGGGCGTGCGAATCATTGGTCAAATGCCTGGCAAAGGAACGATTGGTATTGAAGTAGCGAACAAGAATAGAGAAATGGTGCCGGTTCGTGCCGTGATTGGTTCCGAGAAATTCCAAAAGTGTAATTTTGATTTACCCATTACCTTGGGGAAAAATATTTCCAATGAGATTTTTGTAGCTGATTTAGCTAAAATGCCCCACTTGTTGATGGCAGGTGCCACGGGACAAGGAAAATCAGTGGGTTTGAACATGCTTTTGACTTCTTTGATTTACAAAAAGCATCCGGCCACCTTAAAGTTTGTCTTGGTTGATCCTAAAAAAGTGGAACTTTCTTTGTTTAACAAACTAGAAAGGCACTTTTTGGCCTGTTTGCCAGATACCGAGGAGGCCATTATCACGGATACCAAAAAGGTGGTAGCGACCTTGAATTCATTGTGCAAAGAAATGGATTTGCGATACGATAAATTAAAAGATGCGGGTTGTCGAAATTTGAAAGAATACAACCAGAAATTCATCAATCGCAGGCTAGATCCCAACAAGCACGACTTCATGCCTTACATTGTTTTGGTGATTGATGAGTTGGCGGATTTGATGTTGACGGCTGGAAAAGAGGTGGAACATCCCATTGCTCGTTTGGCACAATTGGCCAGAGCGATTGGCATTCACTTAGTGGTGGCAACTCAAAGACCCAGTGTGAACGTTATTACCGGTACAATCAAGGCCAATTTCCCTGCTCGTTTGTCTTTCAAAGTAATGTCCAAGATCGATTCGAGAACCATTTTAGATGCTGGTGGTGCTGACCAATTGGTCGGAATGGGAGATATGTTGTTGTCCATGGGTTCTGAAGTGATTCGTTTACAATGTGCATTTGTGGATACACCAGAGGTGGAAGATATTTGTGACTTCATTGGTAACCAACAAGGATACCAGTCAGCCTATTTGCTTCCTGAAGCTGATTCGGATGAAGTAGGTGGACAAGAACGTGGCGATTTTGATCCAAGTAATCGGGATCAACATTTTGATGAAGCAGCTCGTTTGATTGTCATGCATCAACAAGGCTCCACGTCCTTGATTCAACGTAAAATGAAATTAGGTTACAACAGGGCAGGCCGGTTAATTGATCAGTTAGAGGCAGCGGGTATTGTAGGGCCATTTGGTGGATCCAAAGCCAGAGAAGTCTTGGTAAAGGATGATGAAACTTTAGAAGAATTATTAAGAAATCTATAGATAAATTTAAACATGAAAAAATATTTACTCATTTTTACCTTACTCTGTACAGGCAATCTTGCATTTAGTCAATCCAATAAGGCCATTCCTTACATTGATGCCATGCAGAAAAAATTCAAATCAATGGCTTCTTTTGCCGCTAATTTTACTTATCAATCAGATGGTGGAGGTCCCATGACGGGCTCCATTACAGTAAAAGGAAATAAGTTCAGGTTGAAAACTTCAGGTCAAGAAATTTTTAACAATGGCAAGGAGGTTTCCACTTACATCAAGGAAATCAACGAAGTAAACATATCCAATTTTGATCCGAGTGAGGGCGATTTAAGTCCGGCCAAAATTTATAGTTTTGATAAAAAAGCTTACAAAATGAATTTGGTGAGTGATGCAGGTTCCTTGGTAAAGATTGACTTGTCTCCCAATGCGAAGTCGGCGCAAGTACAAAAAATCAGCATTCAAATCAATAAATCGGATTCCAATGTCAAGGAGTGGACGATTGTCAACAAATCAGGTAAAAAGCAAAATTTCAAAGTGACGAAATTGACGCCCAATGCTGGGGTAGATGACAAGTATTTTAGCTTTGATAAGAAAGCCTATCCAGGTGTTGAAATCAATGATTTAAGATAAGTAGATTAATTTCCTTTTGATTTTTTGAAAGGAGTATTCCGCAGTTAAAGGTTTTTTCTGCATTGTGGAGTTGAATTTTTAGCTCAAAGGGTCTAATGCATTCTTTTGCCAATTGGCTCCACTGGTAACCCGCCGAGCCAATGCACCCCTGCGGGTCTTTATCTGCCCCTGTAGGTCGACTTTCTTGCGCATACAACAGCAAAGAGTACATGTACAAAAGAACGAAAATCCCTCTACTTTTTTTCAATGAATTATATTTCTTTGATGTGAATGCCTAACAATTGGCAATTTGCTAAAATTCGTTGTTTATTTTCTTTTTTTACCAAACATAAATAGAGGTTGTCATTGAAATTGTCATCAAAATACACAGCCGTTAATGCTGGATTTACTTTGGTTATTTGTTTCTTGAGCCAATTTTTGTATTTCCCAAACGAATGGATCGTTTCATTTTGGATATTTGTGGACGTAATCGACTTGTAATATTTATCGATCTCGGGAAATTTTCTGTGTAATAATTTTTGTTTGATTTTTAAATGAATGTTTTCGAGTTCAAATCCGCTAACGAAATACTCTCTAAGATGTTCAATTAAACTGTGAGAAAGTACGATTGCTGGAACGGAGGAACTAATAAATTGACTGGCAGTTTCTAATGATACGGTAATCCAGCCTAAGTTTTCTTCGTTTTCTTGAATGTATTCATACGGATTTTTGTAGGCATTTAGGCTTTCGCTTACATATCGTTTCTGCAAATCATTTGTTAATTGATTTGAACAAAGATCTGAAATCAGTTCTTGTATAATTTGGTTTTCTAGTGGATTTGTTTGCACGGCTAATTTATCAAATAAACCCAAAATTAGGGCCTATTTAATTTGCAAAAATTGTGATTTCACAAGGATTTAGTTTTTTTTTAATTTTTTTTGGTCTTTGCCTTCATCGGCTTCGCTTTTCATCGGGTTTGGATTACATCATTTGTCTAAGATTAATCCCTTGCGTTTAAATTTTTTCTGGAGCTAATTCAATGCTTTTGTGGCGTTATGACTATTTAGAAAATCAGTTTATTTATGGCAATTATCAGTTTATTGTTCGGTAATTTAATTGATTTTTTTAAGGGAAAATGCGTCCCTTTAGCCCCTGCAATTTAGGGCTTATAAAGTTCAGTTGTTTGATAAAATGAGTAATTCCATCCTGCGTGAGAGTCTTGGTAAAGGCAAAAAAAAATCCTCTGAGTGTTAGCTCAAAGGATTTTGGGTGTCCAATGTGAATGGATGTATTTTATTTTATCGATTTGGCAATCGCTAACATTTCTTTGGCTCCACCCTGTGGTAGGCCTAATACTTTTTTCTTCACTTTTCCATTGGCATCCAAAAAGAACACAGTTGGATAGCCTTCTAAAGGGTACATATTCGCCAATGCTGGGCCTTCGCCTGCTTCCATGTCCACTCCAATGGAAATGAACTTACTGTTTATATAGGCACCTAATTCTTTATCAGGGAATACTTTTGTTTTAAGTATTTTACAAGGACCACACCAAGTGGTGTAGGCATCAAACATGATCATTTTATTTTCCTTCTTAGCCTTGGCTAAAGCTTGACGAAAGCTTCCATGGAAAAATTCAACACCTTGTGGTGCATCTTGCGCCATAGCGCCAAATGACATACTTACACAAAGGAACAAAGATAATAGGCTGTTTTTCATGGTTATTTTAGTTATAAGAATTTAACATAACGGGCATTACCAAGAGTAAGATGTCCTCATTTTCATCTTGGTCGGAAGGGATGATTAAACCTGCCTTATTGGGTTCACTTAATTTGATATCAACAAATTTGGCACTTAGGTTGCTCAATAACTCAGAAACCAATTTCGCGTTAAATCCAATTT
>JBILRJ010000135.1:0-7986 GCA_044372695.1 Spirosomataceae bacterium | reverse complement strand
AACTGCGAAAGTGGCATGCCGATCCATAAAAAAGGTAGTTACCAAACCAACAATGTTGAGATTGCAGCACTCGTGGCCCCAAAGCCCATGATGATGGTATCTGACGGAGACGATTGGACAAAATTCACTCCGGAAGTGGAATACCCATTTATGCAACATATTTATCAATTATATGGACAAGCAAAACAAGTAGAAAACGTTCATTTAGCTTTGGAGAAACATGATTATGGCCCTAGTAAGCGTAAAGCAGTGTATCCATTCATGGCCAAACATTTGAAATTAGATATACGATTAATTAAAAACGAACTAAATGAAATGGACGAAACAGCTGCCAAGGTTTTGTCTGCTGAGGAGTTAAATGTGTTCAATCAAGAACATCCTTTACCCAAAAATGCCTTAATGGGCGATGCAGCAATTGATGAAATGTTAAGGTAATAATTCAAACGTAGAGACGCACGGCCGTGCGTCTCGAAACGGTCGTTTCTACCAATATATATCATTGATAAATTAACGTAGAGACGCACGGCCGTGCGTCTCGAAACGGCCGTGCCTACGAAGTTTGAACAAACCGTAATTATACAATACCAACCACCAATAATCTAATGGAAAAATATCAAAACAAATACCGAATATCATCGCATCGAAAACGAAATTGGGATTATTCAAGTAACGCGATTTATTTTTTAACAATTGTTACACAGTATAGAGAATGCAACCTAGGAAAAATTATTAATAATGATGTTGTATTATCTGATTACGGTAAAATTGTTGAATATGAATGGTATAAATCCTTTGAAATTCGGGACGAATTATTGTAACATGATTTTATCATCATGCCCAATCATTTGCATACCATTTTGGAAATTTATAATGATTTTTCACATTATGGGAACAAAATTAAAAATTCCAAGATCAACGTAGAGACGCACGGCCGTGCGTCTCTACAAATGTACAATCGGGCATTTTTAACAAACAATGTAAATCAAAATCATCCTGTAGATTCAGTTATTTTGCAAATAAAACGTAACCCAGCCATTCGATTACCAAAATCCATTTCATCATTCATTGCTGGATTTAAATCAGCGGTAAATACAAAAATTGATAATTTCATTGATTTGCATGAATTACCTATTCCAAAATACAACCGAAATAATCATTTTTTTCAGCCAAATTATCATGACCATATCATCAGGAATGAATCCGAATTTCTTCAAATTAAGAATTACATCCAAAATAATCCATTGAATTGGGACGAAGACCAATTAAATAGCATATAAACAATCAGGTATGTTATATTCCTATTTTATCCCCCTAATTTTCAAATTTCACATCCAAATCTTTCCAATATTCCTCTTCAATATGGTGAAATTGCCCATTTGAATGAAAGACAATGATGTATCGAGTGGAAGAATCGTCCAATTGAACTTTGTGAAAATGTTCGTTTTCCTCTAGGATTTTTATATCCATGGAAGTAGCGTAATCATTTAATTGTTCGTAGGTTAAACTTTTCAAATCGACTATTTGACCGATTTGACTCACATGTGAACTTCGAGAAGAAAAAAATCGAGTTGCTTGGTGATATAGTTTATTTTTAATTGATTGAGAAAAGGATGTCATTATGATAGATTAGAACGATATAATTTAACAAATTTAAACGAAATAATTATATATTTTTAAGCAAATAAAACAAAAATGTATGTTTGAGGTGTAACGTTTTTATCCGTAGTATATTACAAGTGTAACATCATATAATTGGGTAGACTATATTAAGAAAAATTTATTTGACTTTCATTTTCAATGCCCAAGTACCATATTTATCGATTAATTCCATTACTTTTTGGGGATGTTTATTAACCAAATTATTAGCTTCTATACGATCCAAGCGTAAGTTGTACAATTCCCATTCTTTTACATCATTGTCCCAAACTAATTTCCAATCTCCTTCCCGAATTGCCCGATTACCCAAATGCTCCCAAGCAAGAAATGGATAAGCAACTTGTTTTTGTTGTTTCAGTAATGGAACCAAGCTTTTTCCCTCAATATGTTGAACGATTTTTGATTTGGTTAATTCCATAATTGTAGGAAAAACATCCATGATATGTCCAACATGATCACTTTGAAAATGCTTAGTCAATTCTCGAGGATATGAAACCAGCAATGGAGTTGAAATTCCACCTTCATGCATCCAATGCTTATACATTCGGAAAGGTGTATTACTCGCGTAAGCCCATTCCTTACCATACGTGGTATAACTTCCCTTGGCACCTGTTTCTGCATTTAAAGATGCTTTGTATTTTTCAGGGCCCAAGTCCTTTGATGAACGATCGTCCAATAATTCATGGCATGCACCATTATCGGAAAGAAAAAAAATGGCTGTATCATCATAAGTTCCATTGGCTTTTAATTCCTGAATGATTTGACCGATTCCTTGATCCATTTTATCTACCATGGCGGCATAAGTAGCCATTTTTTCAATCCAAATTTCTTTATTACTAGCCTCCTCGAATGAAATAAGGCTTGGATCTGAGGCGGGCAATTTTCCAATGTAAGGATTCAGGTTCTGTTTTAATTGCTGGTCAAAACGTTGTTTTCGTAAAGCCTCCCAACCCTTGGCATAGTTTGCTTTGTAGGCATCTATTAGGTCTTTTGGCGCATGCAATGGCCAGTGTGGAGCGGTATAAGCAACATATAGAAAAAATGGTTTTTGAGTACTCTGATTTTTCTTTAAATACGAAACAGCTTTAGTAGAAATGGCATCCGTAAAATAATAATCCCCTTGAGGCTCAAAAGGCTGATTATCTTCAATCAGTTGTCGTTTTGGCAATAACTCATAATAACTATTGGCTCCAGAAATTAAGCCATAAAAATGATCAAATCCTCTTTGATTAGGCCAATCAGGCTTTTTCTCACCTACATGCCATTTACCAGTCATGTAGGTATTATAGCCATTCTTTTTTAATTCCTCAGCAATGGTTGGCGTATCTAAATTTAAAAAACCTTGGTAAGCACCGGTTTTACTTCGGTCGTAATCACCCGTATTCACCATGCCGCCCATACCCGCTTGATGTGGATATAAACCCGTGAGTAGAGAAGCCCTACTTGGGCAACAACGGCCAGCGTTGTAAAATTGAGTAAAAACGACTCCCTTTTGTCCAAGTAAATCGATGTTGGGAGTTTTAATTTCAGAGCCAAAAATTCCAATGTCGCTGTATCCCATATCGTCTGCTAAAATTACAATGATGTTGGGACGTTTTTTTTGAGCAATAACGGATGCTGTAAACGAAAGACAAAAAAGGCAAAAAAGTATATATTTCTTCATCGGATATTCAATTTTTTTGGGGATGGTTTTAAGAAAATTTAATTAGAATGTACTAAAATAATTAAATCAACATAATCAGCTAGCTGCTATATCATTGAAAAGAAGCATCATTTGATTATTTGAAACAAAGATATATGGGTTTTTCCATTCAAATATTTTGTACTAACCCATTAATTGATTGGATTAAATTTAAAAAAAATATTTAAATTAGGAAAATTTTAACTGTTTAGATCACATGTTTCAGTACACAAAAATCAAAGGATTAATAGCCGCTGTATTTACCCCTTTTACCCCAGATGGAAAAATTAATTTGGATTTAATCCCAGAATATGCGCAAAGATTAAAGATGCAAGGCTTAGCTGGAGTTTTTGTAAATGGTTCCACCGGTGAAGGAATGATGTTAACCATTGAAGAAAGAAAAGCCATCATTGAAAAATGGGTGGAATTTAGTGATGAAAACTTTAAAATCATTGTCCATGTTGGTAGTTCAAGTGTAGAAATAGCAAAACAACTAGCCTTTCATGCTGAAAAAAATGGAGTTGATGCGGTGGCATGTATGGCGCCGAATTTTTTTCCTTCTTCTGACATAAATGTCATGGTTGATTTTTGTCAACAAGTAGCTTCCTCTGCACCAAATACACCATTCTATTACTATCATTTACCAATTAGTACAGGATCACACATCAAAGTTAACCAGCTATTTAAAAAAGCATCGGCCATAATTCCCAATTTAGCTGGGGTTAAATTCACCTATACAGACTACATGGATATGCACCAATGCATTGCTTTAGAGAATGGCAGGTTTGATGTCTTGCATGGGCACGATGAAATTTTGATCAATGGGCTTGTCCTGGGAATCGAAGGGGCTATAGGTACTACGTTTAATTTTATGCCAGGAGTTTATCATGAGATTTTGAACGCCTATGCTAATCAAGATTATGCCTTGGCTCGGAGTCATCAGATGAAATCAATTCAAGTAGTAGAAATCATGCTGAGTCATGTAAATGCCATTGTTGGTGGCAAAGCGATTATGAATATGACGGGATTGGACTTTGGACAATGCAGAAGTCCGTTACGAAATTTATCAACCGATGAATTAAAGCGCTTAAGGTTAGAGCTAGAAAACATTGGTTTCTTTGATTCGATCCTTTCCTTGAATGGCCGCTAATGAAGCTATTGACCTTATTCCTTTCCATTAGCATGTTTCCCATTTTAGGAAATGTCGGAACTGAATCAACTTCGCCCACCCTTTACATTCAAGAATTGTTTAAAGTAGCCAATGGTCCACACTTTTGGGTATCGGTACATGCAATGGAATATTTAGCAAAATTAGGTCTGAAAAAAGAAGCTAGAAAATTGGCTCTTTCAAACTTAAAAGCATTTCAAGACACTCCAGAAAAACGAATCGGTTATTGGCGTGTACAATCTATGTCATCTAGAAGTATGATTCCTCGTAGCTATTGGTTGCATAAAATTAAAAAGGCTTACTTAGATAAATCAGGTCCTGATCGAATTCATGCAGCCGAATCATTGGCTAAATTAGGAGTGTCCTTCAAAAAACTCAATCAAGTAATCGTGCTAAATGATCTAAAGTCTGAAGGAATGCTTTATTCATTTTGTCATTGGGCTTATTCATTACCAAAAAATAGGGGTGAAGTTCCTAATTATAGTGCCTTTATGAAGGAAATAAAGAATGAAAATTTACAACGTCGTTCATTGGCCGCTTATGCATTGGGGTTTTTAACGACCAACATGAATAAAGATAGTTGGGACACCTTAGCCAGTATCGCCTTGAAAGAGGACCCGCATTCTGAAGCATGCGTACGCCTAATTGCTGCTGCCTATGTGCATTACAATGATTTAAATCGAGAGTCTTTAGATACGTTTATAGATGTAAGGGAAAGATTACTTCGATTGGAAAATTCTCCAAAAAAATCGGAGCGGATGGAATTATGTTTAGCATTGGCGCAATCTTCTTTGGAGCACGACTTACCGATTATTGAACGTGTACTTTTTTCTATAACTACTCCTACAGATCATTCATCAGCCAAGTCTATGCCCTTGGATTCTGATGATAAAGAATTTTTAGATTTAAAAGCTGCCGCATGTTATGCTTATTTAAAACTGCATTCAACAATTAATAAATAAAAAATTTGACAGAAAATTTTAAAAATCACCTATTAGATCAATAATTTATGAAACTACATCAACCTATTTTCCTGATTATTTTTGCGGCATTCGCCTTTTGCGTACAAGGTCAAACAGTAGAAAATGTACTCGTTTCAAAAATTTGGGACAAGGGTGAACACAATGCATTTACAGATTTGATTAGGTTTAAGGGAAAGTTTTACTGTGTTTTTAGGGAAGGTTCTGGTCATGTAGGAGGGAGCGATGGAAAAATTCGAATTATCAATTCAACCGATGGTAAAAAATGGAGCGAAGTGGCATTATTGGAAAAAAAAGGATTTGATTTAAGAGATGCCAAATTATCGATTACACCCAAGGGACAAATCATGGTAATCATCGGCGGAAGTAGATATGTTGATAAAATATTAAAAGGAAGAATACCTCATGTTTCTTTTTCAAACAAAAATGGTACCTCATTTTCGGAGCCAGAGGTCGTTGAAATTGATCCATCCATTGTTTCATGGGGTGATTGGATCTGGCGAGTTACCTGGCATAAAGGGATAGGTTATGGAATGGATTATCAAGTTGGACCAGACGAAAGACGTGGTCCAACATCACTTTTTCTTGTCAAAACACTTGATGGTAAAAAATTTACCAAAGTTTCCAAATTAGAACTAGATGGATTCCCCAATGAAGCCACCATACGTTTTGATCATAATAACAACATGCATGTAATGATTCGTAGAGAATTGGAAGATAAATTAGGGGTAATGGCCCAAAGCCCATCTCCATATGCTGACTGGATCTATAAAAAAATGTACACTCGCTTGGGTGGTCCAAATTTCATTTTTGACAAAAATCAAACCAATATCATCGCTGCAACGAGAATTCATGAAGCAAATACATTATCCACAGGAATATTAATAGGAAATACCTCGGGAGATTTCAAAGAAATTCTGCGATTACCTTCTGGAGGTGATACGAGTTATCCAGGATTGCTGATGTTCGGTGGTTATATGTGGATTTCATATTATTCTTCTCATGAGGGCAAAACCTCCGTTTACTTGGCAAAAGTACCTAAGTCACACATTCGTAAAGCTATTTCATTATTTAATTTAAAAAAATAGTGCATCAATATAAAATTTGAAAAATAGCACTAGTTGAAAATATGAACAAATTCAATCAGATACTTATTGAAGAAGATGATGACCGGTCCTTATTGACTAAAATTGGGTCTAAGGAATGGATAATCGTTTATTTGTTATGCTTGGTAGGCCTACTTAATTACCTGGATCGAACAATGATTAGCACCATGAGAAGTTCGATTATGGAAAAAATATCCATGAGCAATGCTGATTTCGGAATGCTAACAAGTATTTTTTTATTTTCTTATGGTCTTTTTAGCCCTATCGGAGGTTTTCTAGCGGACCGATTTCAAAGAAGTCGAATCATCATCATAAGCACTTGTATCTGGTCCATAGTTACCTGGTTAACGTCTTATGTGTCAAATTTTGAAACTTTGCTTATAACTCGTGTACTAATGGGAATTAGTGAGGCCTGCTATTTACCGGCGGCATTGGCATTAATTACTGATTATCACGGAAATAAAACCAGGTCCTTAGCTATAGGAATTCACATGACAGGAATTATTGCCGGACAAAGTTTGGGATTTTTGGGTGGATGGTTAGCTGAATTGCACACGTGGAATTATGCTTTTTATTTATTTGGAATCTTAGGAGTTTTATATGCCGTAATCCTAGCATTTGTATTGAAAGATAAACCATTGCCTCAAGAATCATCACAACCTCTTTTAATTGAAAAAAAAATCGATTTTTTTCAAGCCCTTAAAGCATTGATGACAAAGCGGAATTTCAATATTTTGTTAGCTTTTTGGTGTTTTTTAGGAATTGTAGGTTGGCTAATCATGGGATGGTTGCCTACCTATTACCAAGAGCATTTTCATTTATCTCAAGGAAAAGCAGGACTTTATGCAACAGGTTATTTATATCCTTTCTCGATGATCGGTGTGGTAGTTGGTGGATTATTAGCCGATCGGTGGAACCAAACCAACAAAAAAGCAAGGATTCTTATTCCAATTATAGGACTATTGATTGCAATTCCAGGAATTTTACTTGCAGTTCAGACAAAATTCATTGAAATCGCCATTTTGGGATTTATCATTTATGCTTTTACCAAAGTATTTTCAGACGCAAATCTCATGCCAATTTTATGTACGATAATAGACACAAAATATCGTGCAACAGCTTATGGCATTTTAAATTTATTTGCTTGCATTGTTGGGGGATTGGGTATTTATGCCGGTGGAATTCTTCGAGATTCACAAGTTGAACTCAATCATATTTTCATCTTTGCTGCCTTTATCATGGTGGTTTGTATATTACTTTTAATCATTCTACTCAATACAAGCAAAATAGAAAAAAGAAGCTAATTCTTCACAATTAACAGCATATTTGATAAAATGGGATATTGAATAAAATAGATGACATTTCAGATAAATTCAAATAACTCAAAACGAAAAT
>JBILRJ010000134.1:0-8029 GCA_044372695.1 Spirosomataceae bacterium | reverse complement strand
AAAGAAATCTCCTGAAGAAATGTGTGTAATAAATTTTTGATTGTAAGTTGGATCAGTAAGATCTTTACAAACTATTGATTTTAAATCAATCGTGAAACTACCACCTACTAATTTGTTGCCGTCTACAGATAAAGATCCTTTAGAGATCGCCACTGTACCGTTGTGCTCGCCAGTTACTTTTTTGGCCAACCATACTACCTTACTAGCTGAGGTGGAAACTGCAACTGGTTTTGGAGCCGCTACAGCATTTGTTAAAGAAGCGAATCCTAAGATTACGGCTGATAAAATGATTTGTACTTTTTTCATTGGATAAAATATTTAATTGTGAGATTAATAGTTAACTGCGTAATAAATCTAATAGTTCATTTAAATGTTGTAATCTTTCTTCACCCATTTTGGAAAATCGGCTTTTCCAGTTTTGTTGAATCAAGTCAATTTGGGAAAGTAGGTCTAAACCTTCTGCCGTAATAAGTATGTCCACAGCTCTACGATCATTTGGGCATTCGCTACGGACTACTAATTGTTTGTCCAAAAGTTTATCCACTAATCTTGAGGCATTGGAGGTTTTATCTAACATTCTTTCAATGATGGCCAGAATAGTCATTGGACGACCATTTTGACCCCTCAAAATTCTCAACACATTGTACTGCTGCATCGTCAAACCATAAGGTTTCAACAATTCATGTTGTTGGTTAGCAAGCCAATTGCCTGTATATATGACATTTAGAGGCGCTTTTTGCTCTTCCGATAGAAAAAAGGGTTGCTTGATATCCTCCTGAAATCCCATAGTTGAAAATTTGATGTCGTAAAATTAAATGTAATTACATTAAATACAAATGTTTTTAATGATTTTCTTTTAAAAAAAAAATATTTCAAAATCATTTGACTCAAAAAACATCTGCTTTATTTTATTTATTTTTGGGCATGCAAAATAATTTGACCTTACAATTCCCCTTGATATTAGCTTCTAATTCACCCCGAAGAAAGGAGATATTAAGCCATGCAGGTTTTGAGTTTACGACTTTGCCTGCTGATATTGATGAATCTTTTCCGGAGGATATGTTGGTAGAACAAGTACCTCTAATGTTGGCCGAAAAAAAAGCCAAAGTTTTGAGCGAATCATGCCGTAATCAGCTTATTTTGGCCGCAGATACCGTTGTGATCATTGACGGTAAAATTTTAAATAAACCTTTAGATCGATCCGAGGCGAGGCAAATGCTCTTAGCATTATCGGGTCGGACTCACCAAGTAATTACCGGTTTTGCTTTATCTGGACCTGATGGTGTTGTTAGCGCTATCGATGAATCTTGGGTAAGCTTTCGAAAATTGGCAGATTGGGAAATTGATTTTTATGTTCATACGGGATCTGGGCTAGACAAAGCTGGGGCCTATGGAATTCAAGATTTTATGGGTATGGTTGGTATTGAGTCCATAAAAGGCTCATATTATACGGTCATGGGTTTGCCCATATACCAAGTTTATCAATATTTGTTGCCCTATATATTGGAATCCAAACAAGGAGTGTTAAATTATGAATAAAGGTTAATGTGTTTAGATTTAAATAGAAAAACTCTCTCCGCAACCACAAGTTCTGGAAGCATTGGGGTTTTTGAATTGAAATCCTTTGCCATTTAATCCATCAGAGAAATCTAGTTCGGTTCCGGCAAGATATAAAATGGACTTTTTGTCCACCATGACTTTGATTCCTTTGTCTTCAAAAATCATGTCTGTTTCTTTGGCCTCAGACGAAAAATCTAAATTGTACATTAATCCAGAACAACCGCCTCCCTCTACTGCCACACGGATGTGATATTGATCAGTTAAACCTTCTTTGTTTCTCAATTCTTTGATTCTATCGGCTGCTAAATCGCTTACAGTTACCATGGTCTTTCTTAGTTAGATGCTATTTTCACACAAATGTAAAAAATTAAATGATATAATTTTTCATTATTTATATTGATTCTAAATAATCTATGGTTTTTCTGTTTTAATCGATTTAATTTTGTCAATCTTTTTAAGAACCAAAAGAAAAATAAATATGCTTTCTATAAAAAATTTACATGCTCGCATCGGTGAGAAGGAAATATTAAAGGGAATTAACCTGGAAATAAAAGCGGGAGAGGTGCATGCCATCATGGGGCCTAATGGTTCGGGTAAATCGACTTTGGCTTCCGTTTTAGCTGGTAGAACAGATTACGAAGTGACAGAAGGATCTGTTGATTTTCTTGGAAAAGATCTATTGGAGCTTGCTCCAGAAGAGCGCGCCGCAGAGGGTGTATTTTTGGCTTTTCAATATCCAGTGGAAATCCCGGGAGTTTCAACAACCAATTTTTTAAAATCGGCCGTGAACGAAATTCGGAAATACCGCGGTGAAGAGCCCATGGATGCCGTTCAATTTTTAAAAATGTTTAAAGAAAAAATGGCTTATGTCAATATAGATCAAGCTTTATTATCCAGAGCATTGAACGAAGGTTTTTCGGGTGGTGAAAAAAAACGCAATGAAATTTTCCAAATGGCAGTTTTAGATCCTAAATTGGCCATTTTAGATGAGACAGATTCGGGTCTAGACATTGATGCCTTACGCATTGTGGCTGAAGGTGTCAATAAATTAAAAAGTCCAAATAACGCGACGATACTTGTTACCCATTACCAACGTTTATTGGATTACATTGTTCCAGATTTCGTGCACGTGCTTTACAAAGGCCGAATCGTTAAATCGGGAGGAAAGGAATTGGCCTTGGAGTTGGAAGAAAGAGGTTATGATTGGATCAAAACAGAAGTAGATCAATAGACATGTTAAAACAAGAACAAAAAGATTCCTTGATCGCGGCAGCCCATCAATTGAGCGCAAGAAGTTCTCAATTAATGAATCTGCAAAATTTTCTGGACAAAGGATTTCCAACCTCCAAATCAGAGGAATGGAAATATACTTCTTTGAAGTCAATGAATGAGTTAACATGGAATTGGCTTGCACCAACAAATGCTTGTTCCGTGGCTTCGCCTGTTAATTGGCAGCCATTATTTACTATAAAGACTTGCAATGGCCACAGTTCGATTCAATCCAAATTAGCTACAAATGAAGTTGAGTTTTTAATTTTTGATGACTTTGTAGCAAAATGTCCTAGTTTTTTGTCTTTGTGGAATGCGAAGGATCCCATTCTGACTGAAAATGCTCTTTACGACTTAAATACGGCTTTAGTTTCTCAAAACAATGTTTTGTGGATTAAAAAAGGGGTGAAGTTGAATCAAATGGCATTACATCAGTTTTGTTTAAATGGTTTAGCGGATTCTACTGCGGTACAATCCAAATTAATTATTTACTTAGAAGAAGGCGCTGAGTTTTCTTTGATGGAGCAACAGAGTTCATCACTGAACGAAAAAGAGCATTTGTCTAATTACGTGCAAGAAATTTGGGTTTCTAAATCGGCGAAATTGACCTACATCAAGGAGCAAGATTTTCAAAATTCTGTTTCCCACCTAGATCATACTTTCATTTATCAATTCGATGGTAGTCAAGTGGATACCTTTACCTTCTCGATCAATGGGGGTTTGATTCGAAATAATTTACATTTTTACAGCGATGGATCTCAAGTAATTTCCAACCTAAACGGTTTGTATGTTCCTGCAGATCATCAGTTGATGGATACACACTCGGTAGTTGATCACCGAATGCCTCATTCTGAATCGAATGAGTTGTACAAAGGTGTTTTGCTTGGGAGTTCCACGGGAGTATTTAACGGGAAAATCTTCGTTCGTCCGGATGCTCAAAAGACCAATGCTTTTCAAAGTTGCAAAAACGTTTTGGCTTCTACAAAAGCCACCATGAATACCAAACCTCAATTAGAGATTTGGGCAGACGATGTAAAATGTTCACACGGGACTACTACGGGTCAATTGAGTGAGGAGGCTTTATTTTACATGAGATCGAGAGGTATTTCTGAACAAGCAGCAAGAACGTTACTTTTGTTGGCTTTTGTACAAGAGGTAATCGATCGGGTGGAGCATGAAGAAATCAGACTGGTTCTTTCCCAAAAAATTGTAAGCAAGATTCAAAAATCGCTAAACATAACATTTTAATTGTATGAGTTTAGACATTATTAAAATTCGAGCAGATTTTCCCATTTTACATCAAATGGTAAACGGCTCGCCATTGGTTTATTTTGATAATGCGGCAACGACCCAAAAGCCTAATTTGGTGATTGAGGCTCTGAATCATTATTATCAGCAAGATAATGCTAACATACATCGTGGCATTCATACGCTTGCCGAAAGAGCAACAACTGCCTATGAATTAACGAGAAAAAAAATTCAATCTTTTTTAAATGCACCTAGTTCGGATCAAATTATTTTCACCTCAGGAACGACTGCGGGAATTAATTTGGTGGCACAAACTTTTGGTCGAATGAACATCTCTCAAGGAGATAAAATCATTGTTTCCAATTTAGAGCATCATTCGAATATTGTACCTTGGCAAATGATTGCCCAAGAAAAAGGTGCGGAAATTTTGGTCATACCCGTGTCTGATGAAGGGGTACTCGACATGACTGCGTATGCGAATTTACTTGATGAAACTGTTAAAATAGTGGCGGTTAATCATGTTTCTAACGCCATTGGTACCATCAACCCCATTCAACAAATCATTGAAATGGCCCATGCGGTGGGTGCCAAGGTGTTGATTGATGGGGCACAATCGGTTGCGCATTTTGGTGTAGATGTTCAAGCCTTGGACATCGATTTTTTTGTATTTTCTGCGCACAAACTACTGGGTCCTACGGGGGTAGGAGTCCTTTTTGGAAAACGTGACTTATTGGAAATGATGCCTCCTTATCAAGGTGGAGGTGAAATGATCAAGGAAGTGAGTTTTTCTGGAACTACCTATAACGAATTACCTTATAAATTTGAAGCAGGAACCCCCAATATTGCTGATGTGGTGGCCTTTGGCGCTGCGTTTGATTATTTATCTGTCTTGTCTAAAGAAGATATTTTTAGGCAAGAAATGGAATTATTGGAGTACGCCACTGAACAATTAAAGCAAATCAATGGTTTAAGGATCATTGGACAAGCTCCCAATAAAATTGCGGTTGTTAGTTTTGTGATCGATGGAATACATCCACAAGACATTGGCGTGTTATTGGATAAGTTCGGGGTTGCTATTCGAACAGGACATCATTGCGCACAACCTTTGATGGATCGTTTTAATTTGGTTGGAGGAACATGCCGTGCATCCTTCGCTTTTTACAATACCTTAGAAGAGATTGACCAATTGGTTAAATCTTTGAAAAGAGCAATTAATATGTTACAATAATGGCAAAAAGTATTGATGAAATTCAGGATGAGTTGATAGAGGAGTTTTCTCTCTTCGATGATTGGGCCGACAAATATGAGTATTTGATTGATTTGGGAAAGAAATTGCCTTTGTTGTCAGAGGAATTTAAAATCGAAGAAAACGTCATCAAAGGTTGCCAAAGTCGAGTGTGGTTACATGCGGAAAAGAAAGATGGAGAGTTGATTTTTGAGGCTGATTCGGAAGCGGTCATTGTGAAAGGCTTAATAAGTATGCTGATTCGGGTTTTGTCCCATCAATCGGCTGATAATATTTTAAAAGCCGACTTATATTTTATTGATAAAATAGGAATGAGCCAGCATTTAGCACAGACCCGTTCAAATGGTTTGTTATCCATGGTAAAACAAATGAAAAATTATGCCTTGGCATTTTCTGCGAAAGTTTAAATTTATGGGAAATACGATTGAGACATCACAGATGTCAGAAGTTGATTTAAAAGAAAAAGTTGTCAAAGCCATTAAATCGGTTTATGACCCTGAAATACCTGTTGATGTGTACGAATTAGGACTCATTTATGAAGTCAAGATTTTTCCCGTTAATAATGTTTATGTCTTAATGACGCTTACTTCTCCATCTTGTCCTTCAGCAGAAAGTATTCCTGTTGATATAGAAAAGGCAATTCGTGAAATAGAAGGCGTAGCGGAAGTTTCTGTGGAGCTTACTTTTGATCCGCCATATTCACAAGATATGATGTCCGAAGTAGCCAAATTGGAACTTGGTTTTATGTAAAATGGTTTAGAACTTTAATAATTAAAATAAAAAATTATGTATCCAGAAAATTTAGTGCATCCCATGCGGATGGATATTGTTGAAGGCGGTTTTCAAGAGTTGAAACAAGCTTCAGAAGTGGAGCAAGCCATGGCGAAAGAGGGAACTACTTTGTTGTTCATTAATTCTGTTTGTGGATGTTCAGCTAGAACAGCGCGCCCAGGAGTTAAAGATGCGGTGGCAGCTTCTGCCAAAAAACCTAGTCATTTGGTTACGGTTTTTGCAGGAGTAGATCAAGAAGCTACCCAAAAAGCGAGGGAATTTACCCTTCCTTATCCACCTTCTTCTCCTTCGATTGCTTTATTTAAAGATGGAGAATTGGTACATTTTGTTGAACGTCATCACATTGAAGGTAGATCTGCCGAAATGATTGCCCAACACCTAGAGGCAGCATTTGACGAATTCTGCTAAATAATTACTATGGAGCAAAGAAGTTAATTATTTCAACTTCTTTGCTCCAAATTAATTTATCAGTTTTTTCGAAGGTTTATTTTTTGAGAAAAACAGTCTTTTTTAGTTTTGCAGATTCCACTGCAGCAGCCAAAATTTCCACAACCACTTCGTTGATTTTCAAGGAGGAAAGATCCATTTTAGGTTGAATACGGCCTTTAACCACCGCTGCCAAATAAGGAAAAACATCTGATTGATCATGTTCAAGTTCCTGAAGTTGGATGAATTTTTCCTTTCCAAATCGGTCGCCTGTCACTTGTTTCATTTGCATTTCTTTGTTAGCGATTAAAATACCCTTGGTTCCATAGATTTCGGTGTCTTTTCGGTCAAATGGCCAATTCCACGAGGCTTGAATAATGGCTTGACAATTGGGGTAATTGAGTACAATGGTCGCTTCATCATCTACATTTGGGTAAATTTTTGGCTTCAATTGTTGGGTAACCGCAGTCACAGACAGAGGTTTTTGCCCTTCCATTAACCAAGTCATGATGTTAGCACCATAACATCCAAAATCGATGATGGCTCCTCCACCGTTCATTTTGGGATCTGTTAACCATTGTAAAAATTCAGGAGCACAATCGATTTCCATAGGTCCACGATGCCCATCCATGATTACCACTTTTCTAAGTTCTCCTATGGCATTTTCCTCCTTAATCATCTTCCATGCTTTGGCATGTGATGGATACCAAGTTGTTTCAAAATTGGTCAACAAATGGATAGGGTATTTTTGCACTAAAAGCTGCATTTTATTTAGGTGCTCCATGTTAACAGCCAAAGGCTTTTCTACCACAACGTGTATTCCTTTTGGGGCACATGTTTCTACTACTTCCAAATGTTCATAAATACTATTGAAGGCACATACTGCATCCGGATGCGTCTTAGCAATCAAGGCTTCCAAAGTAGGAAACCACAAGGAATCGGGCAGGTTTTGTTCTTTCAACAATTTCAAGCCTAAGGCCTTATTGGGTTCAGCAAAACCTACTATAATTACGTCGTCAGAATGTTTGGCTGCAGAATATGCCTGTCCAACATGTCCGTGCGTCATACCCGCAATTCCTACTTTTACTTTTTGAGCAGTTGACACAAAAGAGATACAAATCAAGAATGGAAGGATGAATCGGAGCTTTTTCATAATTATAATAGGTTGAGATGGATTGTCAGATTAGTTTCTTGGAGGTCCGCCTTGGCGCATTTGGCTTTGAACAGTTTTGTATTTTTCAAATTGTTCTGGAGTCAAAATTCCTTTGATGGATTCCATTTGAGATTCATTAATTTTTTTCATTTCCGCCATCATTTCTTCTCTTTCCATGCCAGCTTGTCTGAACTCCATCATTTTTTCTACTCGGGAAATCAAAAGTGGTTCCATTTTTTTGATTTGATCTTTGCTTAGAGATAATTGAGTAGTCAAATTGTCTAATTGGCGTTGAGCCATCATTTGTGGACTAAAATCTTGCGCCTTTACTTGTG
>JBILRJ010000133.1:0-8062 GCA_044372695.1 Spirosomataceae bacterium | reverse complement strand
GCTTGAAAAATACATTGCTATTTTATGTAGATGAAAGTGCGCTTATTAAATTATCAAGTTTAACCACTAATACCTTTGGACTAGCCGTTGTCCATTTTTCTACTAATAACCATTACGAGGAAGAAAAAGATAATTACACCTTAATTTTAGATGGAATCAGAGATCCTGGTAATTTAGGCACCATCATTCGTATTTGTGATTGGTACGGAATAAATCAAATTGTTCTTTCAGAAGATTCAACAGAAATATACAATCCTAAAGTCATTTCGGCTACTATGGGTTCTTTCAAACGAATTCGTTTCTTTTATACCGATTTAAAAAAATTTTTAGAAAATAAAAAAGGAATTCCGGTCCTAGGAGCCTTCCTAAATGGAGAAAATATTCATGAAACACCATTTCCTAAAGGAGGATTTTTAATTTTGGGGAATGAGTCCGTAGGAATAAGAGAAGAAAATTTAACCTTCATTGATCGAAAAATAACCATTCCTCGTTTTGGTCAAGCAGAATCCTTAAACGTAGCTATTTCTACTGGTATTATATTGGACAACCTCAAAAGAAAATAAGTTTATTTCGAATCAAATTGTAAATACTTATCGATCAAATAATGTGCTAAATATAAAGCAGGAGTAAAAAGTATAGCAACAAAAAATTTATAAAAATAATTATTAAAAGAAACATTTAACCACTCAGAAATAGTCCAATTTCCAAAGGCGTAAAATGCGATGCCAATCACTAGAATACTATCAATGAGTTGAGAAATTAAGGTTGAACCTGTAGCCCTAAGCCAGATGTACTTTTTGCCTGTTCGATTTTTAATATTTTCAAATACGTAAGCATCAATTAATTGACTGAATAAAAAAGCAGATAGTGATCCAATTATTATACCCAAACCTTGTCTAAAAATTTGACTAAATGCAGTGTTAATGTTGAAGCCATTAGATTGGGCATTAACTTGAATCCAAAAGTCAGCTGGTACTAACAAAGTTGCGATGTAGATAATTATAAATGAATAAGCGACAAATGTTGCTGTTGTGTAAGAGATGAATTTAACACCTTTTTTACCGAAGTAATCATTAACAATATCTGATGTGATAAAAACAATGGGCCAATTCAATGCTCCAGCAGTTTGATTGAAATCCCAACGCTCCCCCCAAGGAGTCAAAAATCCCAATGGCTGAAATCCAAGTGATTTTTCAACGCTAACAATTTTAACACCGATGATCTCTGCGACAATTGCATTAGTTAAAAAAATACCAAAGAGAAAAACGAATAATTTTTGTTTCCGTGAAAAATCTTGAAAAATCATTTTCTATGATTATTAAAATGAATCGCAATTTTATCCAAAGCCACATTAAGTTGTTCGACGTGTGGTAAAAATACGATCCGAAAGTGTTCATTACTAGTAAAATTAAATCCTGAACCTGCCACCACGAGTATTTTCTGTTCTTCAAGTAAAGACATCACAAAATGATTGTCATCTTCAAAATTAAATTGATTCAAATCAAATTTTGGAAATAAGTAAAGTGCACCTTTGGGCTTCACACAACTTACTCCGACAATCGAATTTAGTTTTTCATAAGCTAAATTCATTTGCTTATACAATCTTCCATCTGTTGAAACGAGGTCATCGATGGATTGATATCCACCAAGCGCTGTTTGAATACCAAATTGAGTAATTACATTTGCACATAATCGAGTACTAAAAAGGAAATTTAATCCTTCAATATACGATTTGGCCCGATGTTTGGCACCAGTCATAATCATCCAACCACCCCTAAATCCTGCAGCACGATAATTTTTAGACAATCCTCCCATCGTAATGATTAAGCAGTCATCATTTAAACCAGCAGCTGTAAAGTGTTGAGTATGATCAAATAAGATTTTGTCGTAAATTTCATCTGAGAATAAAATCAACTTATGTTTATTAGCAAGTGAAACAAGTTGTTGAACAATTTCTTTTGAATAGACGGCTCCAGTAGGATTATTCGGATTAATCATCACCAAAGCTCTAGTCTTTTTTGTTATTTTCGATTCAATATCTTTTAAATCCGGGGACCAATCATTTTGTTCATCACAAGCATAGTGTACAGCTTTTCCACCTGATAATCCGACTACAGTTGTCCATAAAGGGTAATCAGGAGAAGGGATTAACACCTCATCATCTACATTCAATAAGGCATTTAAGCCAAGAGAAATTAATTCGCTTACTCCATTACCTATGTAGATATCTTCAATCATGATGTTTTTGACACCTAAATTTTGATAATATTGCATAACCGCCTTACGAGCTGCAAATAATCCTCTTGAATCTACATATCCTTGAGCATTACGCATATTTACAATCAAGTCGTGTACAATTTCGTCAGGGGTTTCAAATCCAAATGCAGCAGGGTTACCTATATTTAAAGATGTGATTTTATACCCTTGATTTTGAAGTGCAAGAGCTTTGTCATAAACGGGGCCGCGTATTTCGTATTTTAAATGCTCTAGTCTTCGACTTTTCAATATTTCCATCAAAAATTTTTTAAGAACTGTAAAAATAGTAATTTAGTTTAATATTGGCTTAAAAAAAGAATTAATGCAATTTCCAGATACTTATTTATTGATTTTTTTAGGTATCATTTTGATTCTCATTTTTAATTACGTGATGTTTTATCAAACTAATCGTAAATTATATGAGATCTCCGGATTTCTTTTTTTTAAATACATTTTCAGATTTTTTGCAGCTACAATTTTTTTATACCTTATAAATAGCGCTCTGCGCATCATAGGTATAGATCAAAATACTACTAAAACAAAAATTTATCTCATTGAAAAAAGAGATTTAGAGACTCCAGATTTAATTTTAAATTTTAAAAATTTCATATTGAGTGATTTGAAAACTAATTCTTTTAAAAATTATGATTATTCAATCGGGATATACGACAAAAAGAAGGGGAATATCTTAAAAATTTTACCTTATCAAAATTCATTGCAGTTTAAGAAACTATTTGAAAATAAAACATCAAAATCGTTTGGTTTTTTTTATCAGCCGCTTGATCTTTCAAAGACCTATTTATCAAAATTTAAATTTGAGAATAATGGCATTTTATATTTAAATAACAAAAAACTTCCCATAGAGCAGAATGCTGGTAACTCAAATGACTTATTTACTTTCAATAGTTTGAATTTTTCCTTTAACTTAAAGCTATATTTATTATTTTTGTTGATCATATTAATTTCAGCAGATATTTCAATCAGTTTAAAAATTATTAAAATTTAACATTGTTCTCAACCTATTTTTATATTTTCATCCTGGTCTATCAATTATTTTTTTCAGATAATTCAGGTTCTTATAATCAAAAAATAAAAGAAGCAAATGCACTAATTTTAAAAAAAGATTATGTAAAAGCTTATTCAATCATTACAGTTTTAAATAAAACTTCACTATTTGAAAATTCAAACCTATCTAACTGCAATATTTCGTTATCAATTAAATTAGATAGAGATTTAAAACAGATACTAAAATTTTCAAAACTTACTAGTTTTCAAAAGGCAATCGTCTTATCAAGATTGGAAAAAAATAAGTCAACATTATTATTTTTGAAAAATGAAATCAAATTAAATAGTAATGACTCTTTGATTAGACTTTATGAGATATTTTCAGCCCAAAAAAAAGGGGACTTTATTACTTCATCCTTGAAAAAACAAAATGTATTACCAAATAAAAATAATGATTCTGATGCTTTAATTTTATTGGACCTTATGAAAAAAAAAGAAAAATATTTAATTTATTGAGA
The DNA here is from genome assembly GCA_044372695.1 of Spirosomataceae bacterium. Lineage (GTDB taxonomy): Bacteria > Bacteroidota > Bacteroidia > Cytophagales > Spirosomataceae > Aquirufa. Next base: position 4,283 of record JBILRJ010000133.1, on the reverse strand, counting down.
TGGAAGAAAATCAACAAGGTAATTATAAGTTTCCTGGTCAAACAGCCTTTTACCAGGGAAAAGTACGTGATGTCTATACATTAGGAGAACATTTACTTATGGTCACATCCGATCGTATTTCAGCTTTTGATGTAGTTTTGCCAAAACTTATTCCTTTTAAGGGACAAGTTTTGAATCAAATTGCTAAATACTTTTTGGACGCTACTAGAGATCTTGTTCCAAATTGGTTGATTGACACACCTGACGCTAACGTGGCATACGGAAGGAAATGTGACCCAATACCAATAGAAATGGTCGTAAGAGGCTATGTTGTAGGACATTTAGCAAGAGAATATAAGTTAGGCAAAAGGGAAATTTGTGGTGTATTATTGGCAGATAATCTGAAGGAAAATGAAAAATTACCACATCCAATCATTACACCCACTACAAAAGCTCATGAAGGTCACGATGAGGATATTTCCATTGATGAAATTCTTGAAAAGAAAATTGTCTCTAAAGATGTAATGGCTAAATTAATTGAATATTCACTTGCTTTATACCAAAGAGGACAAGAAATGGCTAATGAAAAAGGCCTTATTTTGGTAGATACAAAATATGAATTTGGAATTTTAGATGGTCAGGTTGTTTTGATGGATGAAATTCATACTCCTGATTCTTCCAGATATTTTTATCAAAATTCCTATCAAGAATTATTTGAAAAAGGAATGCCCCAAAAACAACTATCAAAAGAATTTGTTCGAGAATGGCTGATTGCAAATGATTTTAGAGGTTTAAATGGACAAAAAGTTCCTGACATTTCAAATGAGTTCGTTCAAGAGATTTCCCAACGATACATATTATTGTATGAAGAAATAACAGGCTTAAAATTCATTCAAGCCCCTCAGGGAGATATTAATAGTCGTATTTTTAACAACACTATCCATTTTTTAAATCATGTCAACAAGTAAACCGTTCGAATTAGAACAAAATGAAAGCTACGCATTAGTTAATTGGAAGGATTCCGGAATAACCCAGCTTAATCATGAAGAGTTGGAAAATTTAATTCGTATTTTATTTAAAAAGGAATATGCTAACATCATTTTAAATATTTCTAAGCTACAAGAGTTGGATGGCCATGGAGTATCCACCATTCGAAAAGGAACTAAAATTTGTACGAATGAGTTAGGATTGTTCGTAGTGGTTTGTAAAACTGAATCGATACTACAAAGATTGGAAATAGCCAATATTGAAGATATTACCATTTTTGGTACAGTCCAAGAAGCCATAGATGCCATTTATTTGAATGAATTAGAAAATGATTTTTCAGATGATGATCAAGATGATGACTTTGGAGGTGTCGAAAACAACTCGGATTATTCAGATGATTTTTAAATAAATAGTATTATTTAAAGAATGCTTTTACTTGTTTATTGATACTTTATAAAACCTTAGATTATTTCGGATAAATAATCATTTGCCAAATATATTTTTGATTAAATTTGATTTTAGTGATTTTTATTTCTTGATATTAAATATCACATCTATTTAATATTGTTTGAATTAACATTTTATTATTGGAATATTAATAGTTTTACCATGGAAGCAGTTAACGAGGAAGGGTTATACAGAAAAGAATTTGAGCATGATGCTTGTGGCATTGGTTTTATAGCTAGTTTAAAAGGAATCAAATCACATAGGATTGTTCAAGATTCAATCAAAATGTTAATTCGAATGGATCATCGAGGAGCGTGTGGATGTGATCCAAATTCTGGTGACGGTGCGGGAGTACTTTTACAATTGCCTCATGAATTTTTTATGGAAGAAGCGCCAAAATCTGGATTTCAAATACCAGCTCTGGGTTTCTATGGAGTTGGTATGGTATTCTTCCCTCAAGATGATTTATTGATCAAAGAGTCAAAAGAAATATTAGAAAGAAAAGCCAAAAAATTAGGTTTAAAGGTACTGGGTTATCGAACTGTTCCGGTAGACAATTCAGAAATTATTGGTGCCGATTCGGGAAATTCAGAACCTTGCATTCAACAATTATTTATTGAAAGACCCGATAATTGTTCTAATGAAATTGAATTTGAGCGCAAACTTTATGTTTACAGACAATTTGTTACTAAACTTTTAAATGATACCCTTCCAAGCTTAAAAAATAAATTTTATTTTGCGTCTTTATCTTGTCGGACTATTATCTATAAAGGTATGTTGACTACGATGCAAGTCCCAGGGTATTTCAAAGATCTTTTTGAAGAAAATTTCACCTCGGCTTTAGCAATTGTGCATTCTCGGTTTTCAACCAATACATTTCCTGAATGGAAATTGGCGCAGCCATTTAGATTCATTGCTCATAACGGGGAAATCAATACCGTGAAAGGTAACTCATCTTGGATGCAAGCGCAATCTGCTTTGTTCTCAAGTAAGTATTTTTCCCAAGAAGAATTAGACATGATTTTGCCAATTTGTAGTCTTGGTCAATCAGATTCTGCCATTTTAGATAATGCCATCGAATTATTGTATTTAACAGGCAGATCACTTCCACATGTCATGATGATGTTAATTCCAGAAGCATGGGATGGAAATGAGTCCATGGAGAATTACAAAAAGGATTTTTATGAATACCATGCAGGATTAATGGAGCCATGGGATGGTCCGGCGTCTATTTCATTCACAGATGGCAAAATGATTGGAGCTACTTTGGATAGAAATGGATTACGTCCTTCTAGGTATTGGGTAACCAAAGATGATCATGTTATCATGGCATCAGAGGCTGGAGTTCTCGACTTAGATCCTAGTTCAATTGTTTCAAAAGGGCGATTACAACCGGGTAAAATGTTTGTTGTGGATATGGAACAAGGACGTATCATTCCAGATAAAGAATTGAAAGAAAAAATTTGTCAACAACAACCCTATGGAAAATGGTTGAAAGAAAATAAAATTCGTGTAGAAGAATTACCAGAGGCAGGAAGCGAATATCGTCAACCGAAAGGAACTGAGCTAATTTCACGTCAACAAATATTTGGCTTTACCACTGAAGACATTCGAATTGTCTTAACACAAATGGCAGAAACAGGGAAAGAGGCTTTAGGTTCCATGGGAATAGATACACCTTTGGCAGTTTTATCTGAAAAAGCTCAACATTTATCAAGTTATTTTAAACAATTATTTGCGCAAGTAACGAATCCTCCCATTGATTCTATAAGAGAGCGTATGGTGATGTCTTTATTGACAGACATTGGTGGATTATCTAATTTATTGGAAGAAACACCAGGTCATTGTAGGCAAATCGAAATGCAGCAGCCTGTATTGAGAAACAAAGAAGTAGAGAAAATTAGATGGATCGATCATGAGAATTTTCAGACCAAGTCGATTCACATGACTTTTAAAGCTTCTGAGGAAAGCGGTACTCTGAAGAAAGCGCTTGAAAGAATTTGCAATTATGCAGAAGATGCAGTAGATGATGGATATTCGATTATTTTATTAACTGATAGAGGAATTGATTCTTCTCATGCTCCGATTCCTTCTTTATTAGCATTAGGTGCTGTTCACAATCATTTGATAAGATCTAAAAAAAGAGCAAAAGTAGGGATCATTCTTGAAGCAGGTGATGTTTGGGAAACACATCATTTTGCAACATTGATAGGTTATGGAGCTTCTGCTATTAATCCTTATATGGCCTTTGAAACCATTAGGGAAATGAAAGAAAAAGGATGGGTAGATCAAAGCCTTTCATACGAAAAACTTGAATACAATTACATTAAAGCTGTAAATGGAGAATTGTTAAAGATCTTCTCAAAAATGGGGATTTCCACTCTGCAATCTTACCAAGGTGCTCAAATTTTTGAAATCTTAGGATTAGGTAAAGAAGTTGTAGATAATTATTTCACTGGTTCAATTTCCAGAATTTCTGGAATTGACTTAGACACCATAGCTAAAGAAGCGTTGATTAAACATTCATCCGGTTATAATTTATTGAAATCAGATCAACCAAAATTAGAAGTGGGTGGGATATATCAATGGAAACAAAGGGGTGAGGAACACTTATTTAATCCTCAAACGATTCATTTGTTGCAAATGTCGACTCGTAACAAAGATTATGGGACATTCAAAAAATATTCCAGATTAATTGATGATCAAACCAATAAATCCATCACATTACGTGGATTATTAAAGTTTAAAAATGCGACTAAGATACCATTAACAGAAGTAGAGCCTATTGAGAGTATATTAAAAAGATTTGCTACTGGAGCAATGTCTTTTGGTTCCATTTCCTATGAGGCACATACTACTCTAGCGATGGC
>JBILRJ010000132.1:0-8065 GCA_044372695.1 Spirosomataceae bacterium | reverse complement strand
CACCTTAGCTGATTTTTATATCACCAATAAAAACAAAAAATCTAATGAATTATTGGAAATTTTAGACAAGAGAAAAGATTCTTTAAAAACTGCTTTATATTATACACAGGGTAAATTAGCCAATTACGCAGACCAAAATCAGCAAATAGTTTTTCAAAGAGCGAGAATTATTGCTGATCGATTGCAGATGAATTCTACACAATTACAAGCGATGTATTTGGAGTCTGTAAGGAATTATGACAATTTGAAATTCTCCTTGGTGAAAGAAACTCCTCTATTTACCATCATTTCTGAGCCAGAGCTACCAGGAGAAGATTTCAAATATACATGGGGCCCCGTAAGTGTGATAGCTACTTTATTAGGAGTAGTCTTAACTATTTTTTTCCAATATGTTATTTCGGTTTACAAAGAATTAATGGCTTAATGTAAGTGGATGTTAGAAATATTAAAGAAAATTAAAGAAGTATATTCAGAAAAAGAATTATTGGTAATTCTAGCCAAAAGAGATATATCTGTACGATACAAACAAACTGTTTTAGGTTTAGCATGGGCTATTGTAAGACCTTGTGCAACCATGCTTATATTCTTATTTGCATTTAAACAAGTAGCTAAAGTTAATTCTTTCTCTGGTTACCCCATTCAATTAGTTATTTTCTCAGGAATTTTATTTTGGAATTATTTTGCCAATAGTTTTCAAGCAATTTGTAATTCCATTCTTGTAAATAGCAATTTAGTAGCCAAAGTTTATTTTCCTAGACTGATAATTTGTATCTCTTCCATTGCAGTTTCTCTTGTTGATTTTTTTATTGGATTAATTGTATATTTCATTTTAAGTATTTCCATGAATGAACCAATTTCTCAAATGGTGTTTTTAGTTCCTGTAGCACTATTTCTGATTACTTGTTTCAGTTTAGGTCTAGGCTTAATTTTTGTTTCATATTCAATTAAATTCAGAGATATTCAACAAATTACTCCTTTAATTGTCCAATACGGCTTTTTTGTGACACCTATCGTATATACTACAAATGAATTTTCAAATAAAGGATGGTTTTTTTATTACAACATCATTAATCCCTTGGCGGCAATGGTTGAGTTTTTTAGATTTACCTTAATCAATCAGTACAATTTGTTTGATTTAAATAATTTGATCCTTTCGATTATAAGTAGTTTTATTGTTCTATTAATCGGTTTATTTGTTTTTAATCATAGAGAAAGTTCATTCGTAGATCATTTATAGCCAAATATGAGTATCATAGATGTCGATTCCATTTCGAAAAAATATAATCTTTCCTCTCAAAAAGGACCTCAAAGTATAAAGGAGGGTATCATTGATTTTTTCAAAAAGGAAAAAAAAGAAACATTTTGGGCCGTCGAGGATATTACCTTCCAACTAGAAAAAGGAGATAAACTTGGTATCATAGGAAATAATGGTGCTGGTAAATCAACTTTGCTGAAAATATTAAGCAAAATCACCAAGCCTACATCTGGCAAAATAACTGTTAAAGGAAAAGTTGCTAGTTTATTGGAAGTCGGAACAGGCTTTCACCCTGAATTAAGCGGGAGGGAGAATATTTATTTAAATGGTGCAATTTTGGGAATGTCGAAAAAAGACATTAGTAAACAGTTTGATGAAATCGTGGATTTTGCGGGTGGACAAATTACTAAGTTTTTAGATACTCCCGTAAAAAGGTATTCATCTGGCATGTATGTCCGTTTAGGATTTGCTATTTCTGCACATTTAAATCCGGACATTTTAATCGTCGATGAAGTTTTGGCTGTCGGTGATGCTGACTTCCAGAAAAAATCGCTTGGTAAAATGAAGGAAGTTGCATCAAATGATAAAACCATTTTATTTGTAAGCCATAATCTTACTGCGGTGTCTAATTTATGCAACAAAACATTGCATTTAGAAAAAGGAAAAATAAAAGAATTTGGGGATACGGGAACCGTTCTGACTAATTATTTATCATCGCTTCAGCATAATGTTTTAAATATAAAATTTAACCAAATTTCGGATTCCATTGGCAACGATTTAGTTCGTCTTAAATCAGCCATATTGAAGCCCAATTTATTGGATGGGCAACAGTTTTTAGATGTTCGTAACTCTTTTGATATAGAAATTGAGTTTTGGAATTTGTTAGATAATCAACGGTTAAATATTAGTTTACATCTTTATGCAAGCACTGGGGAATGTATTTTTAATATTTCTACGGAACCGCAAACATTGAATAAAGGCATCATAAAAGCTAAAACAGAAATTCCAGGTAATTTTTTAAATGATGGCAATTATATCATCTCTTTTATGATTGTGAAAGACAAATCAATCATTCTTTATAATTTTGAAGAAGTCTTCAATTTTGAGATTGCTGATTATCGAGAAGATACAACTTGGTATGGAAAATTCCCAGGCTACGTTAGACCAAAATTTGATTTTTCCATCTTTCAACAAACTGAAGAAATTTAATGCTACATGTAACTAAATCATTTCTTCCTGAATTATCTGTTTATACAAAATACCTTGAACGTATTTGGGAAACTTCTCACTTAACCAATGATGGCCCATTACTCAAAGAATTAGAATATAAATTAGCTGAATATTTAGAAGTTGAAAACTTCTTTTTTGTCACAAATGGTACAATTGCCTTACAATTAGCCATTAAAGCTTTATCCTTACAAGGAGAAATTATTACTACTCCATTTTCATATTGTGCTACAAGTAATTCGATTATTTGGGAAAATTGTCAGCCTATTTTTGCAGATATTAACGATCGTTCTTTAACAGTCGAAAGTGCTAACCTTGAAAAAATCATTTCTGATAAAACGAGTGCTATCTTGACTACCCACGTTTACGGAAATGCCGGAGACATTGAATTACAAGAGAAAATTGCTAAACAATATAATATACCTTTGATATTTGATGGTGCACATGCTTTTGGTGTAAAATACAAAGGGAAATCGATTTTCAACTATGGAGACATAAGTACTTGCAGTTTTCACGCAACGAAAATATTTCACACGGTGGAAGGAGGGGCGGTCATGACAAGTAATTCATCTTTAGCATCCAAAATTAGGGAGTTAAGAAGTTTTGGACATAAAGGAGATGAGTATTTTTCCGCAGGAATTAACGGCAAAAACTCCGAATTTCACGCAGCTATGGGACTTGCTAATCTAGAAGAATTTGAAAAAATCAAATCCCATCGTAAATGGGCATCACAATTGTACGATGAAAAATTGAGCTCTTCGATTCACAGATATGAATTCAATACAGATATAGAAAGGAATTATAGTTATTATCCAATCATTTTATCGAGTGAACCCCAATTACTTGAGTTATTATTGGATTTAAACCAGCATCAAATTTTTCCAAGGAGATATTTTTATCCATCTCTCAATACCCTTAAATTTATTGAAGGGCAAAAATGTCCTATTTCAGAGGACATTTCATCTAGAATTTTGTGCCTACCTTTATCCGCTGAAATAACAGAAGAAGAAATATCTAATGTCTGTCACTTAATAAATAATCATTAAGATGTACTTTCTCATTTTCATTTCTTACATTTTATTGAATTTTAAAATTTCCTCCAAAATTTCCAACAAGAATTTTGAAGAAATTATATTGATCGCCTTTGTCTCTTATTCCAGCAGCATCATTGTTTCAGGATATTTGTTGTCTTTTATTTATCAATGGGATTCTGTTATACTTTGGAGTATTTTACCTTTTTTTATCAGTTTTTTATTTTATCAATTTTTCAAATCATCTTTTTTTGAGCGAGAAACAAATGAAAGATCAGCTTTTAAAATAACAGGATCTACCATACAAGAATTACATATCGTTTTCAAACAATCTTCTGGATTACAAAAATTTACATTTTTCAGCATTTTTTGGACGCTTATTATCATCACTTTCTTGCAATTTTTAGTCATTTTCAATTGTCCCCCAAATGAATGGGACAGTATGACAGGGCATTTAAATCGGATATTGTATTTTTTACAAGAAGGGTCTTCTTTAAAACATTTTATTGGAACAAATTGGAACATCGATACCTATCCAAGAAGTTTTTGCTCCATTCAAGTTTATCCCTTTTTGATGAATAATCATCAAGAGCTTTGGTTTAGAATGCCCAATTATCTTTCTTATTGGATATTAAGTTTTGCCATTTATGGAATTTTAAAAAGATTGGATGTAGAATTTAAAATTCGATTATTGGTAAGTTCTTTGATTTTACTTTTACCAATTTCGATTAACCAAAGCTTAACCACCGACACGGATATTGTGCTAGGAGCTTATTTGGGTTGTTTGGTATATTTTTCAATTTCATACCGATCCAACCAAAAATTGATTTATTTATACCTTTCCGGAATAACTTTTGGATTAGCACTATCTCATAAAATCACCTTTGTATTTTCATTCATACCATTGGCTTTAATTTATATCGCAGCCTTAAATTTCAAAAAGTCATCAGTTTTATTGATTCAACTAAAACATCTTTTTTATTCACACGCACTTGGGATTATTCTATTCGTATTGAGTACAGGCTACTTGGCTAATTACATTAACTATGGGCATCCTATAGGCCCAAAAACTGCTACTCAACATCAATCAATAGAAAGAGCAGGGGATATCAGAAATTTGCTTAAACAAGGAACTCGCAATTTATTGAGGTATGAGTTTGATCTTTTGAATCCGGATGGATTACGTAATTTACCTACCGTTGAGGAACTAAATAAAAAATGGAAATTCATCCCTCGATTATTAGACGCAAAATTTAAGCTCGGACTTGAGTCGAAAACAGAATTCACCATTATACCATTTTCATTTGATCGACGTTTTGAATTTTTTAATGGAACTCCCATTTACGGATTAATTTATGTATTTGTTTTACTTCCAAGTATTTTTTTAGCCTTCATTAAAAAGAAAAAAATCCTTTTGATGTTCCTAGGAGCTTATTTCATTCATTTACTTTTTTTAAGTTACACCGCTGCTTACGATCCTTGGAAAGGAAGGTATATGATTAGTTCTAGCATTTATCTATTTCCCGTTGCCATGTATTACGGTGAATTTTATTTAAGAAGAAATCATTGGCCTTTTACAAAATTCATTTTGGGATCCATTACGGTTTTAATTTGCCTTTCAGGGATATTCACCTTACTTTTTAATTTAAGAGCACTTCCCATTGATTTTTATGGCAAACAATCTTTTTTGAAACTTAATCGGATTGAATCACTTACAATCTCCAGGCCTGATATAACCAAGGCATATGAGAATTTTGAACGTATCGTACCTTCAGACGCCACAGTAGCCCTTGGAACAATCAATGATGATTATGAATATCCGTTATGGGGAGCCACTTTTTCAAGAAAATTAATACCCATCAATCCTTTTGAACAAGGCATAAAAGATATGCCCAAAGAGGCAAATTATTTATTTTTTGCCAAAACTGTCATTCCATTAAAAAAAGGAGATATCCATTTAGGTTCCGAGTTAAATCTGAAAAATGGTGTAATTATTCCGGGAGAGGATTATTATCTACGTAAATTGAAATAATCAGGTTTTTTGCTTTTTCTTTTTAGCAGAAGGAAAAAGAATATTATTGAGAATCAATCGGTAACCAGGACTATTTTTATGTAAATTCAAATCCGTATGTTCTTCATTTACAAAATGTTGATAATCTTCCGGATCATGACCACCTAAAAACGTGAAAAATCCTTTTCCTTTTTGTCCATAAAGATATTTCACTTCATTGAGTGACTGGTTTTCAGCCAATATGGTAATGTCAGATTTAATGTATTGTTTAGCAAAGGCAGTGGTTTGACCCATAAAACCATGTATAATCTTTTCATGATTTTGTGTCAACATACTTGGTATCAAATCAATCGATGCTGAAAATTCATTCAATTCAAAAAAATCTACATCCTCATTTACCTGACGGGCAGAATAGTTAGGGGAAGAATCAATTTCAGAAAACTCATTGATTCTATAATTCGGAATTACTTTAAAATCTTTAAAAGCAAAACAATTTTCATAATTCATTTTCTCACTAAATTGAGTATCAATGGGATCTCCATCAAAAAATGTATCAGAAGCATCTACTCCATTCAGAGCCAATGAGATGTCGAATGTGTCAGTGGCTGTACACATTGCAAAAAGGTAACCGCCTCCTAGAACATAATTTTTTATTGAGCTAGAAATTTTCAATTTCAAGTCTGAAACTTTCGAAAATTGAAATTCCTTAGCAAGTTTTACATCTTCCTGTAACTGTGTGTGATACCAAGCTTGGTTTTTTTGTGAATACATTTTACCCATTTGTCCGGTAAAATCTTCATGATGTAAATGAATCCAATCATATTCAGGCAATTTGCCTTCCAATATTTCTCTATCATAAATGATTTCAAAAGGAATTTCTGCATAATTAAGGGCTAAGGATACGGCATCGTCCCACGGACTAGCAGATTTAGGAGAATAAAGGGCAATTTTTGGTACTTTATTTAAAATACCAATAGCGGTATTTTGGGATGAATTGGAGATTAATTGTATCAAGCTATTTGCCTGTTGATCTGAAATCAACTGATAAGATATGGATTTTCCAATCAATGTATTTTCGAAGCCAGATTGATAATTCATCATAAAGGATCCTCCTTTGAAGTTCAATAACCATTGCACTTCTTGATTATTATTTTTTAGTACTTGGAAGACAAATCCATAAGCTTTTAAATGATTGGTTTGACTTTCATCCATTACAATGAGTAATTTATTGGCCTTCATATTTGTAAAGGAGGCCATAAATATGATTAATGGAAAGAATAGTAGCTTCATTGGTTTTTAATGCTGTAAATAAACTAATAAATTGCAAGCTAAAATTATTTTATACAGCATCCAACATGAATTTAAAGGAAAATGTATTTGAAGGACTGCGTTCTATCAAAGGAAATTTATTACGAACAATTTTAACTGCATTAATCATTTCATTAGGTATCACTTCGCTTGTTGGCATATTAACCGCCATTGATGGAATACAAAGTTCGGTGGATAATTCATTTTCTGGCTTAGGAGCCAATTCATTTGATATTAGAAATAGAGCTGCTATGCAAATTAGAAGAGAGGGACAGAAAGAAAAACGTTTTAAAAACATTAATTATCGACAAGCAGTCCAATACAAGAAATTATTTTTATCCAAAGGGAAAGTATCACTAAAAACAAACGTTTCTTCCAACGTAATTGCTAAATATTCTTCCAAAAAAACAAATCCCAATGTTAGGTTGGTTGGAATCGATGATAATTTCATGGAACTAAAAGGTTATAAAGTCGGAATGGGAAGAAATTTTAATGGGAATGAATTTTCAAATTCCATCAATGTTTGCATATTAGGTGTGGACGTTGTTGATCAATTATTTTTAAAGGAAAATCCAATGGACAAAGAAATTTTAGTCAACGGAATAAAATTAAAGGTCGTTGGACTATTGGACAAAAAAGGAAATATGATGGGTGGGGGGGATGACCGCGTCATTATGGTGCCATTGGAAACTGGTAGAAAAATGGCTGTTGGAAGGAATTTAACATTTGACATCACAACATCTTCTTCTAAAATACTAAACATCGAGGATTTCATGGAAGAGGCGAGGGGTATCATGCGGAAGGTGAGAAAAGATCCTGTTGGTATGGAAGATTCATTTTCTTTGGATCGGTCAGATTCAATGGCCAAAAGTTTTGAAGGAATCACATCAAGTTTGAGAATTGGAGGATTTGTTATAGGATTTATCACATTATTGGGAGCTGCAATCGCCTTGATGAATATCATGATGGTTTCTGTCAGTGAAAGAACAAGGGAAATTGGAATTCGAAAATCATTAGGAGCAACTCCCAATAGGATTCTTCAACAATTTTTAATTGAAGCAATTGTAATCTGTTTATTGGGTGGTATTGGAGGAATTATGTTAGCTATTCCTATTGGAAACCTCATCGCACAAGGAATTAGCTCAGGAAGTGCTAGTTTTATTATCCCATGGTTGTGGATGTTTACGGGTATCGTAATTTGCATATTAGTAGGCTTATTCTCAGGTATTTATC
>JBILRJ010000131.1:0-8100 GCA_044372695.1 Spirosomataceae bacterium | reverse complement strand
CAAGTTATTTGAAAAAAAAATCCATTTTACTCATCCTTAGGTTGCCAAATATCACAAATTTATCAATTCTTCATTACTTTTACTCCATCATGAAAAACGCCGAAGAAAGGTTAGCTAAATTATTGACAGAACGAAAAACTTTGGGATTATTACGATCCTTACAAGCCAAGGCTCAAGAAATTGATTTTTGTTCCAATGATTATTTAGGTTTAGCTAAAAACTTTGAATTAGCTGAGTTGATAGCGTCAAATTTTGAAAACTACAAATCAAAAAATGGCTTATTCAATGGTTCTACTGGTTCTCGACTCATATCTGGAAATTTTGAATTAACTTCTATTTTTGAGGAGGCATGTGCTAAGTTCCATCTATCAGAATCAAGTTTATTATTTGGTTCCGGATTTGATGCAAATTTAGGTCTATTGTCTTGTTTGCCACAGGAAGGTGATGTGATTTTTTGCGACAAATTGCTACATGCAAGCTTAATTGACGGATTAAAGTTGAACAAAGCAGAAAAACGCATTTTTAAACACAATGATGTAAACGACCTTATTCATTTATTGGAACAATACCCTAAAGATACTCCCAAATGGATCATGATAGAATCAATCTATTCGATGGATGGAGATCAGGCACCCATCCAACAAATGATAAATTTAAAGAAACAATATAACGCAGAAATCATTGTTGATGAGGCGCACTCGGGAGGAATTTATGGCCCATTAGGAGAAGGCAAATGCGTTGAATTAAATTTACAAAATGAAATTTTTGCTAGGATCGTAACCTTTGGAAAAGCCTGGGGAAATGCGGGAGCTGTTGTTTTGGGTTCCCAAGTGTTGAAAGAATACTTGATCAATTTCGCCCGCACTTTCATTTATTCAACAGCTCCAAGTCCGGCGCATGTTTCTGCCTTACTGACTACACTTGAATACTTACCACTACTTGCAGCCCAAAGAAAACAACTTATGGAAAACATCGAATTTTTCCGAAATCAAGTAAAAAGTGTCCAATGGGGGAAAAGCGAAACAGCCATTCAAACTTTTTTTGTCGCAGGAAACGAAGCCGTCAGAGCGAAAGCAAAGCAAGCTCAAGACATGGGATTTTCAGTAAAACCCATTGTTTTCCCGACAGTCGGTAAAGGAAAAGAAAGAATAAGAATCACCTTAAGTTCAGCAACAAGCAAAGAAGATATTGTAACTTTAATCCAACTATTAGAAAAATAATAAAATGAAAAATCAATTTATTGTGGCAGGAATTGGAACTGAAATAGGGAAAACCGTCGTTTCTGCCATTTTAACAAAAGCACTTAATGCCACATATTGGAAACCGATTCAATCTGGAAACCTAACAGATGGCGATGCATACCACGTCAAAAAATGGGTTAATGAACCTTCCTTAGAAATCATTCCAAGTGTATATGAATTGAATCAACCACTATCACCACATACGGCTGCAGAGATAGATGGCATCGAAATCAAATTAGAGGCATTTGTTTCCCCAGAAACAACAAACGCTTTGATCATTGAATTAGCAGGTGGTATCATGGTTCCACTTAATTCAACACAAACCAATTTGGATTTAATTAAAAAATTGAACTTGCCCCTCATTTTGGTTTCCAAAAATTATTTGGGGAGTATCAACCATACCCTTCTTACCTATGAAATTTTAAAAGCCCATCAAATACCAATTCATGGAATAATTTTCAACGGAAAAACGAACACATCAGGAGAAAACTTCATCCTAAATTACACGCAATTGCCCGTTCTCTTACGCATTCAAGAGGAGAAAGTAGTCGATGAAAAAATGATACAACACTATGCGCAAGCAATTAAATTCTAGTTTAACAGACAGAGATGCTCGACTAATATGGCATCCGTTTACCCAGCATCAAATTGAACCGATCTCCATTCCAATTGTTTCTGGTAAAGGAGTGGAATTATTGGATGAAAATGGTAAAATTTACCTGGATGCCATCTCTTCTTGGTGGGTCAATATACATGGACATGCTCACCCATATTTGGCACAAAAAATATACGAACAAGCACTTTTACTTGAGCAAGTTATTTTTGCGGGTTTTACTCATGAACCAGCCATCATTTTGGCGGAAAGGTTGTTGAGCCATTTGCCGAACAAATTTGAAAAAGTATTTTTTTCTGACAACGGAAGTACCGCGGTCGAAGTTGCCATAAAAATGGCTTTGCAATACTTTCACAATCGAGGAGAAAGCCGCAAAAGAAAAATATTGGCCCTATCTGACGGATACCACGGTGATACCTTTGGAACAATGAGTTTGGGAACACCGAGTCTTTTCAATGCTCCATTTCAAGATATGTTATTTGAGGTGGAATTTCTGCCTAGCCCAAGCGATGCGGCTTCTTGCCTAGCTGTGATGAATGAAAAAATGCAAAATGCACATGAATATGCTGCTTTCATTTTTGAACCCTTGATTCAGGGAGCTGGAGGTATGATCATGTATGAGGAGGAGACTTTAGATGAACTGATTCGCTTAGCACAAAAGAACGATATTTTATGCATCGCAGATGAAATCATGACAGGTTTTGGAAGAACAGGAAAATGGTTTGCCATGGATTATTTAACGAACAAACCTGACATTGCTTGCTTTTCAAAAGGATTAACTGGCGGAATGATGGCACTAGGGGCAACATGTTGTTCGAACCGCTTGTACGAAGCATTTTTATCAAATGATCGCAAAAAAATGTTATTCCATTCGCACTCGTTTACAGCTAATCCTCTAGCTTGCGCCGCAGCCAATGCCAGCATGGATATCATGGAACAGGCTGAAACATGGGAAAATATTGAACGAATTTCAGCATCACACGCCGAATGGGGCTTGAAAATAAAGCATCATCCCATTCTTAAAAATATTCGAAACAAAGGTACCATCATCGCCATGGAACTAGAAACAGGTGAAGAAAAAAGCTACACCCATTCCATCAGAGACGACGCATACCAACATTTCTTAAACCAAGGAATCCTACTTAGACCCTTAGGAAATACCTTGTATATTTTAGCCCCCTATTGCATCACCAATCAACAGCTTGCATTTATTTACCAAGAAATGGAAGATTTTGCAAACAATTTAATCAAGCATGAACTCTCCTAATTTCGTTTTCGGGTCAGCTTTGGCAGTCATTGGACTAGGTTATCTATTAAAATCCCTAGGAATCATCAAATTAAGCGATGCCAAATCAGTTACCCGATTATTGATGTACTCAACATTTCCAGCTTTGGTATTTACCACCATGATCAAAGTAGAAATTAGTGCCGAATTATTATGGATGCCATTGATATGCCTACTTTTTGGAAGTGCCTGCTCCTTTTTAGGCTTTCACTTGTTCAAAAATGAAAAAAATGCACGCGACCGAGGAATTTTGACCATGGGATGTGCGGGATACAATTTAGGTCTTTTTGCTTTCCCATTGATTGAGGGAATTTGGGGTTGGCAGGGACTTTTGTATGCAGCGATGTTCGATTTGGGAAACTCATTCATCAATTTTGTGGTGACATATGGCGTGGGCAACTATTTATCCACTCAGCCCCCAAAAGGAAAAATGGCTACTCATATTCTTAAAAAGGTATTTTCTCTACCCCCATTTCAAGCCATGTTAATCGGTTTAATGATTAATTTACTAGAAATCCCTCTTCCTGAATTTTTCACTGAGATTGTCGGAGTCGTAGCCAAAGGAAATAAACCGCTGGTTTTGCTATTAATGGGCATTTATTTTAGTGTCAGACTTCCCAAAAGCGCTTATTTGAAAGTATTTAAAGTACTAACATTTAGGTACATACTGGCACTAAGCCTAGGTTTCAGCTTGTACTATTGGCTTCCATTTGATTTACATTACCGTAATATGCTCCTCATTTGTCTGATTTTGCCGGCAGGTATGACACTGATTACTTACTCAGATGAACTGGAATTCAACACAAATATTGCAGCCGCTTTGGTCAACTTTTCTATGTTGATCAGTTTTGGCCTGATGTGGTTTTTGGTCAATGCCATGCAGATGGCAAACTAAACAAATAAATTTGGTAATTTTACCAAACAAAATGCTACTTCTATCGTTAGAAGAAGATAGAAAATTGAAATATATGGTAGTTCCCTACAAAGGTCAAGACAAAGGAAAAAAAGAGCAGGTTGCAGAAATGTTTGATTCCATATCCCCTAAATATGATTTTTTAAATCATTTGTTAAGTGGAGGAATCGACATCATTTGGAGAAAAAAAGCGATTCAATTACTAAAAAATAAGCAAATAAAATCTGTGCTTGACATCGCAACAGGTACTGGGGATTTTGCCATTGAAACCTTGAAGATACATCCAGATAAAATTGTCGGTGTGGATATTTCAGAAGGCATGCTTTCCTTTGGAATTGAGAAAATCAAAAAACTTGGACTAGAAGATAAAATATCACTACAAATGGGTGATTCTGAAAATTTACCCTTCGAGGACAATAGTTTTGATGCAATTACCGTTAGTTTTGGAGTAAGGAATTATGAAAATTTGGAAAAAGGTCTTACGGATATGTTTAGGGTGTTAAAACCAGGTGGATATTGTTTGATTTTGGAGTTTTCAAATCCCAAACATTTTCCCATGAAACAATTGTACGGATTTTACTCCAAATACATCTTGCCCATACTTGGAAAATTAATTTCAAAAGATCAAGCCGCCTATACCTATTTACCAGAATCCGTACAAGCCTTTCCAGATGGAAAAGATTTTTTGCAAATTTTTCAAAAAACAGGTTACATACAAACACAATGGATCCCAATGACAGGTGGAATTTGTTCCATTTATTTGGGTAGAAAATAAAGATTACCTTGAAAAAATATTTTATTTTAATTTTCTTAATTTCAATCACATCAAACTTATTTGCACAAAAAAGCAGGTATAGAAGGACTTTTCATGAGTATTATGATAGCAGACCTCTTCATTTTGGATTTTTATTTGGTTTAGCTGGATCAAGTTTTAATTACTCTTCGATAAATTCCAAAGGCGATGAAATCCTTTCACCCAAATACTTTGGATTTCAAATTGGTGGGACAGTCAATTATGCATTAGGTCAACATTTTGAAATTAAATCTGGGATTAACGTAGCTTTATTTGAGCGGCATTTAGACATCAATAGGGCAGACATTCTACTTGTCAAACCAACCCCAAAACTACCAACAAACTTGAATTTATTAAGGGAATCTACCTGGCTAGAAATACCCATTGCGATAAAATTGAGATCCTTGAGAAGAAAAAACCAACGCTTTTTTGTGGTTGCTGGGGCCAAAATAGGTTTAGAAGCCAATACCCGGAACAAAGATTTTTCAGGTATGCCCGAGGATTACAATCGTAGCATTTATGCCAAAAAAGCCGATTTTACACTTGAATATGGGATTGGTTTTGAACAATTTTTTCAATTCTTCAAATTCTCTCCAGAAATTCGCTTTTCACACGGTATGTTTAACGTGTATCAAAGTCCAGACGGAATAGATGCTGTTTCCATGCGGATTAGAGATATAACAAATCTTAAAACTCATACAGTAAGTCTTATTCTCAATTTCGAATAATTTTACATCTTAATTTTTAATAAATTACAAGATTTGAAAATTATTTCAAATTCGTTCTTGCTTTCTTTGGATCAACAACAGTCTCCAAAGTAGAAACTGCAGAAACACCAAACCAACCAGCACCTTGAGTTTTACTGTTTAGATTCGTATTGACTACATTCGTCGGTATGTTGGCTGCAGGACGTGCGAATAAGCCAGCATTATTGAGTTCAAGTCGAGCTTGCGAATAAAAATTAAATTGATCTTCCGAAATTGAATATAATTCCACTTTAATCTTATCCTTTTCCACATATAATTCAGGTGAAATGGCGCGTCTAACGGGTAAAATAAACAGCAAACCATCTGCCATAGCTCCTTTTTGGAAACTCGAATCGTACATCAACACTAGATTATCTGTTTCATTGAATAATTTATCATTCTTATAAAACTTAACCCGATAGCAATCGCCTGCACCTCTTGGATCTCGAGCAAAAAACTGTGCATCAAAACCGACTTCCGGCTTATTAGTACCTGATTGCCTGTTACTGGCATCACTTGCTTGATACAAAATTGAATCAATTGGGGGCACTCGATACATCTTAGCCACAGAAGTATAAGATTCTCCTGTATATTTTACCAATAATTTATAAGTACGACCAATTTTTCCCAAAACATCTGATTCGCTTTTGGGCGTCCAAACGTAAGTACCTTTTTTAGCTGCATTTTCAGTAAAAATATACGAATTACCTTCATCATCGCTTACCTCTACGCTTGCACCCGAGAGAACAAGGGGAGTAGAATTATCAAAATAATTTTGAGATTGAGATAAATAAATTTGTTGGGGTCCTTTTTGATTGGTCAAAGTAGCCTGAACCACCATGAAATGATCAAAATTCGGTGAATCCAATACAATGACTTCTTCACATGAGCAAAGCACAGCCACAGTAAAAATCAAGGTGAGTAATCGAGATAAATATCGCATGACTAGAATGAAAAATTATAAGTGATGGCAGGAACAAAAGAACCAATGATGGAAAGTTGGACAGCTTCCGTCTGAATTGGGTTAGCCGCATTGGGTTGCGTATAAATGGAAAATGGATTACTTCGATTATACAAATTATAAACTGAGAATACCCATTCTGAAGTACCCCTATTAAATAATGCTTTTTTATTTTTACGAGTAGCGGACACATCCATTCGATGATAATCTGGAACGCGTACATTCCCCCTTGTCCCCGCAATGGTCAATGGATAGGCTATTCCCTCAAAATTGAATTTTTGAACAGGAATTGTATAAGGAACACCTGTAATATAGGCAAAGTTAAGACCAAATGACCATTTAGCAGAAAGTTGATATTGACCTATTACATTCAAAGTATGAGTACGATCATATCGATTTGCATACCACTCATTGCCATTTAAATTATCAATTTTTCGCTCAGTTCTTGCTAAAGTATAAGACAACCAACCGGTTAACTTACCCGTATTTTTCTTTAAAAACCATTCGATTCCATAGGCTCTTCCTTTACCAAAAAGTAAATCTTTTTCAAAAAATGGATTTAAAAACAAATTGGCCCGATCGGCATAATCAATCTGATTTTGCATATCCTTGTAATAAACCTCCACTGATGCTTCATAATCGTTGGTATTTTCTCCAAAGTTCTTGAAATAACCTAAGGCGACTTGATCCGAAATCTGAGGTTTGATGTTATTCGTGGAAGATGTCCAAACGTCCAAGGGAGTTGATGCCGCGGTATTGGACATTAAATGAACATATTGAGACAAGCGGTTATAACTAGCTTTCAGAGAAGAACTTTCAGCTAAATTAAAATTAATGGCAAAGCGAGGTTCAAAGTTGCCATAAGAAGCTACAACATCATTCGGATCTACCTGAATTGTTTTCAATCGATAACCAGATGGATTTTCCGTACTGATACCAACATTTTCACGCTCATAATACTCGCCATTCAAACTTTTATAATCATAATTCGAATACCTCAAACCATACTGCACAGAAATTCGTGGTGCTAATTTCCACTCATGCCCAACATAAAATGAAGTTTCTATTCCTTTTTTGTTGGCTTGGCCAAATTCTCTTTTCTCTCCACCAGATGTCGCAACAGCCTTCCCAGGTTTAAATTCATAAGATATAATTTGACCACCAAAAGTTAAGGTGTTATCTGGACCAATGTAATAAGTAAAATCAGGTTTGAAACTCAAATTGACAATATTAGAAGTCCAACGAAAGGCATCATTGGGCCTTTTATTTTCTAAATCAGAATCCAATAAATAATCATAATTACTGTAAAATGTTGTCGCATTCAAGAATAATTTATTAGAGAAAACATGGTTCCAACGCGCTGATAAAGTAGAATTACCCCAATTAAAACCAAACCCTGTACCAAAAACATCCCTTCCAAAATAGCCTGAAAGGAACACGGTATTTTTGGAGTTGATGTTATAATTCACTTTGGCAGTTAAATCATAGAAATTAAACTGGGCATTGGCATTGGAACCTGTTAAAAAGGGCTTTGCTAAAACATCAATG
>JBILRJ010000130.1:0-8173 GCA_044372695.1 Spirosomataceae bacterium | reverse complement strand
AATCAGGAATGGGGATGTTTAATATTTCTTCAATGATTGAAATGCTGTCTTCATTTTTCAAACTAAGTATTGAATTCCATTCCGCACCATTGGGATATCCGCCAACAAATTGATAGTCGAGTGAATTGTCAAGCGAATAATGTCCAACGCCTGCAGGCATGATTATTACATCGCCCGTTTCCACTAATACAATTTCACCATTATCTCCTCCAATTTTTAAACGAGCAATTCCTTTCGCGAGTCCTAATACTTCATGCGTATTGCTATGAAAATGGTCGTAGTCTAAAACAATATCTTGCCAATTATTCGTCCAATTATTTTTGCTAAATGCATATTGAAAATTTTTATCACTTAGATATTGAAGCGCATTTTTGTAAATAAGCAAGGGAAGTTTGTTGTTGGGAATAACCCCATCATTCTCAAAATAAAATGGAATGATATTCATTTTCTCCATCATGTTGGTTTTTTTCATCGTTAAATTATAAAATTTCAATGACAAAGTTCCTAAATGATTCAATCAGCCTGAAAGGCTGTAATGTGCATAACCATGGATGGAATCCGTGGAGAGATGATACAATCGGCATGCACATCTACAGGTCGTAACCACGGATACAATCCGCGGTTATGGATAGTCAACCCCTCCGAGGTTGTGATACATGTTACAACTCCGTTAACAACCAGCCTGAAAGGCTGTAATGTGCATAACCATGGATGGAATCCGTGGAGAGATGATGCAATTGATACACAATCTGCATGTCACATCTGCAGGTAGTAACCACGGATACAATCCGCGGTTATGCATAGTCAACCCGCGGGGTTGCGATACACATTATACTTCGGAATCATTGCCGTATTTTGTATCTACCGAGAAAATAGATGCACCATTCAACAAGAGGTCATTTTGACCTCTTGTTTGTTTAAAAACATTTCTATATTTGTCGAAAACCTCCTTTGTCATGAAGGAAATCTTTAAATTATTTTGAAGAAAAATTTGTATGCTTGGACTACTTATTCAAATCATTATTTCTTATTTCATTATTCGATGGGTACAGAAAGAAGACCTTTCTGTTTTGGGCTTAATGCCATCAAAAACAAGAATAAGTAAGCTTTTACTTTATGCGTTTATTGCAGGACTCTGTAGCGCTATAACTTTCTGGCTAAGAATGCTTTATGCGAAAGAATCATGGGTTTTTAACTCCTCTTTGAATTGGCAGAATGCCTTCAATGCTTTTTGGTATAATTTAAAATCTGTATGGTATGAAGAACTGATTTTTCGAGGCGTGCTATTGTATGTGTTAATTAAAAAACTAGGCGCAACAAAAGCCATTTTAATTTCAGCCTGCGCATTTGGGATCTATCATTGGTTTACTTATGAAGTGTTAAATGACCCAATAAAAATGCTCTGGATTTTTGTGATTACCTCTTCAGCGGGCTATGTTTATGCATTAGGATATTATAAAACTAATTCGCTTTATACGCCAGTGGGGATGCATTTTGGTTGGAACATTGTTCAATCTTTTATTTTTTCAAACGGGAATATCGGTTCAGGTTTGTTTATACAAAGACTTCCAGCTCCCCTAATTCAAGTGTCTTATTTGACTTATTATTCAATCACATTTTTGCACTTGCTGTTATTTATTTTGATTTTTGCCCTCATCTTTCACAAGAAAAATGAAAATTCAGTTGAAAATTAGATGACTACATAATGGGCGTTTGCGCCTTTTGAGAACAAAAGTCAACTTTGGAATAACTGAATGTATTCTTCAAAGATAAACATCCTATTTCGACTGTGGCCAGTTGTCTCTTTTAGTATTCCTGCTTTAACAAATTCTGTTACTAGGTTATTTGCTGCTTTAAAACTGGTTTCACTTATTTCCTTCACTTGATTTACATGTATGATAGGTTTTTTAAATAGGTGTTGAAGTAAAATATTTGCCTTATTGCTTCTTTTCCCGAAACTAATAAATATTTGCTTTTCTAATCTTAATTTTAAATCTATTACACTGGAGAGCGTTTTAATGGCTCCTTCTGCTGTTTCGAATATCCCCACTAAAAAATATTTCAACCATTGTGTCATGTCATGCTTTGAACGCACAAAAGTTAGGTTATCATAATATAGGCTTTTGTTTGATTCGAAAAATGCAGATAAGTAAAGTAATGGTTTATGAAGGATTTTTTGATCAATTAGGAATAAGGTTATTAATAATCTCCCGATTCTTCCATTACCATCCAAAAATGGGTGTATCGTTTCAAATTGATAATGTGCAATTCCAATTTTTATTAATGCAGGCACATTTATATCCTCATTATGGATAAAATTTTCTAAGTCCCCCATTAAATCATTAACATAATCCTGATTTGGGGGGATGAAAACGGCGTCCTTAAGCGTATTTCCTCCTATCCAGTTTTGGCTACTTCTAAATTCTCCAGGTTGTTTATGTTCTCCTCTTACACTATTTAGTAGAATACCGTGTGTCTTTTTAATTAAACGAGATGAGATAGGTAGTTTATCTAATTCAATAATTGCTTGATTAAGAGCATTTATGTAATTTTTTACTTCATTCCAATCGTCTTTTCTTTCGGGTGACACTTCCTGCTCATCCAAAAAAGCCTCATCTATCTGGGTTTTAGTTCCTTCTATTCTACTTGAAACAACAGCCTCTTTCGTTACATGAAGTTGAATAAATAGATCAATGTTGGGGACCAATTTTGAATATGAATTTAGCTCTCCAATTTTTATGGCCGCTTTTTCTAATAAACTATTAATATGTTGATCTTCCCAAATCCATTGGGTATTTATTTTACTTGGTAAGAAATACGAATAACCCGTAATGTGTTTTTCAATCTTTCCTGATATATATTTTTCTAAGTGTATCATCTGTTTTTTGTTTACACAAAGTAAATTAAAATTTCCTTATTTTACTTTTACACAAACAAAGTAAAATATAAATTTCCTTATTTTACTTTCGAACTGTTGTTATTTCTCTTGAAATTGTAACAGTCGAAATGGGTTTTCCCTGATTAAAATGGATTTCAATACTAATTGACCTTATCGAAAACCGTCTTCCAGCTACGCTCTCCACTCCAAATATTCGATTTTGCTTTGGCCAAAACAGCAATGGACTTACCATCTTTGCTCAAGTTCCAAACCTCTGTCACATTGGTATATGCTTTTTGTTTAACATTCACTTCGTAAGGAGCCCCATTCATAAAGTACACAATGGATTTAATGGTCATCGTTTTTCCGTCATTGGATAATTTTACGTCAAACGTTTTTCTGTTTTCTTTGCTGAGATTAATTTGTCCTGTTTTTCCATCGAAGATCAGCTTCTCCCGACTTTTTCCATAAGCCGCGTCTGAATCCGAATTTTCTATGGTTAAATAATCGGCCTGCTCTACGATTTTCATGGTTTTAGCCACCATCCGATCTTTCGCGTCATAAGAACAAAAAATATTACCACCCATACTAATGGACTCTTTGGCTTTCCATACGCCAGAAAAGTTCGCGCGATGTGTGCCGTTTTTTGGCTGAGCTTGTAGGGATAAATGCATTACTCCAGTTAACAGAATAATGAAGTAAGTCAACATGTAACTTTTATTTTTCATGTGTATTTTTGATTTCTGTCAACGCGGTATTCTGTCTCTTTCGAGGAACAGCTAGCTTCTAGATTATTTGACTCAGTCATTCTTGGAAAAATAGGGGAATAAAACAGTAGTTCTAATTGATTATCAGGTTCAATAGATTAGTTTTTTTCTAATACCATGATCCAATCGAGCCCATAGCCTCTAGATGGCGGTGTAAATGTTTGAATACCTGAATTCAAAAGGCTACTCCTGATGGATTTTTCTCCATTCCTTGGGTTTATCCAATAAAAAGAAGCTTTTTCGCCTGGAATGACACCCATTTTTAAGCTAAATGATTTGCCTATGCTTGAGTACACAAATACATACTCTTTGCCTCTGGTCACTTGAATTCTTTCGCTAGGGATTTCATTTGGTTCGATTAATATGGTTTGATCAGGAATTCGATCTAATGCTGGTTTTGATTCCATCAGGTTCCTTACAAATTTCATTTGGTTGGCACCAGGCAAATCCAATGCGCTTTTCCAAGGGAAATGAGGCCCATTAATTCCGACTCTTGTGGAATCATACATTTGCCAAACATCATGACAACCGTAGGTATGCCCAAAAGCCCCTGCAAACAAATCCAAATACGCATATTTACGAATGTCATAGGCATTCGATGTCCCTAGGTCATTCGCATTAAAACAAACAGGGTGATCCTCGTAAATGGGTTCCCCGTCGATGATTGGTTTAAAGGGCATTTTGTTATACAAATTGGTAATTTTTAAATAATGGTCCTGGTCTCTGCAATGGCCATTTTGAAACATATTAAAATCCAACCAGTCACTATGATGGAACCACTCTGCAGAGCCTAGTGCATTGGGTTGTGGATGAAAACTCATGAGAACCTGTTCATTCCCACCAGCCCCCTCAGTGACACCTTTTGCTAGAGAATTCCAAATAGCAATTTGAGCTTCATTTTTAGGATTTCGATCTCCACCCATTATCCAAATTACATTGGTCTTTTCCGCATAACGCGCACCTATCCATTTGCCATAATCAAATATACTCCCCGCTGAAAAAATTTCAGGACCAACACCCCAACTATCTTTATTTACTTTATCGCCCCAAGTAGGCAAAAGGGCAATCGTTAAACCAAAGTTTTTTGCTATATCAATCAGACTATCCACATGAGCAAAATACTTTTCATTTGGTTGTTTGGGATTATCGTTTAAAAGAGGAAGATCACCATTTGCATTAGGGCTATGTAGGCCATCTAATTCTGCCAATGCAACTGCTTGAATCACCGTAAAACCTTGTTCACTCCTTTTTTTAAAATAATAGGTAGCATCCGTTGTGGACAAACGGTGAAATAGTTCCCATGCGGTGTCCCCAAGCCAAAAAAAAGGTTTCCCGTCTCGCAAAATAAATCTTTTATTTCCACTGACTTTAAACTGCCCATGCGTTTTAGCCGAAAAGGAAAAGAGGACAAAAAAAACAATTAAAAAACGAAACGCCATGAGAGCATTAATTGTAGTAAAGGGTTTATTTTTTGCCATTGTTTTAGTATAAATATTGTTTCTCAAATATCAAGTCCAAGCCTTTTGTCTAAATCAAAGTGAATGAATTAAGCAATCACGCCCAGCTCTTTGCCCACTTCCGTAAAGGAAGCAATGGCGTGATCTAATTGCTCCTTGGTATGTCCTGCCGAAATTTGTACGCGAATTCTAGCTTGCCCTTTGGCCACAACAGGATAATAAAAACCAATCACGTAAATCCCTTTTTCCAATAGTTTTTCCGCCATTTTTTGAGAGATAACAGCATCATATAACATGATAGGAATAATCGGGTGTTCGCCAGGTTTGATATCAAAACCCGCTGCGACAATTCGCTCACGGAAATATGCGGTGTTTTCTGCTAGTCGATCACGCAATTCTGTCGTTTTAGACAAGATATCAAAAACAGCAATTGAGGCTCCTGTAATGGATGGAGCTAAAGTATTTGAAAATAAATAAGGTCTTGATCGCTGTCTCAATAGATCGATGATTTCCTTGCGACCCGAGGTAAATCCTCCTGATGCACCACCCAAGGCTTTTCCTAATGTTCCGGTAATGATATCAATTTTGCCCATTACTCCTTTTAGTTCGTGCACACCTCTACCCGTTTTACCCATAAAGCCGGACGAGTGACACTCGTCAATCATGATCAAAGCTTCGTATTTTTCTGCTAAGGCTACGATTTTATCTAATTGCGCAATGGTGCCATCCATGGAAAACACACTGTCTGTCACAATCATTTTTTGTTGAGCACCATCCGCAATGGCTTGCTTTAATTTAGACTCTAAATCGTCCATGGAATTGTGTTCATATCGATAACGCATCGACTTACACAATCTGATGCCATCAATGATGGAAGCATGGTTCAAGGCATCGGAAATGATGGCATCTTTTTCTCCTAATAAGGGCTCAAAAACTCCGCCATTCGCATCAAAAGCTGCAGCATATAAAATGGTATCTTCCGTCCCTAAAAAGGTGGAAATTTTTTCTTCTAACGTTTTGTGAATATCCTGAGTTCCACAAATAAAACGGACAGAGGATAGCCCAAAACCATGGGTATCAATGGCATCTTTGGCAGCCTGTATTACCGCTGGATGCGAAGAAAGACCTAAATAATTATTAGCACAAAAATTATACACCTTCTCGCCGCCTTGAATGGTGATTTCTGCCGCTTGGGGGGAAATAATGACACGTTCTTTTTTGTATAATCCAGCTTCTTTAATGGACTCAATTTCTTTCGAGATGAATGGTTTATATTGTTCGTACATAAGATTATATTTTTTGGATATGGGAGGGCAATTTAGTCAATATTTCAGCTGTCATTTTAGGTAAGTCAAAAGTGGCTTTCCAGCCCCAATCACTTTTAGCACAATCATCATTTATACTCGATGGCCAGGTATCGGCAATTTGTTGCCTAAAGTCTGGGGCATATTCAATGTTAAATGTTGGTTTGTGAGATTGAATACTTTTTGCTATTTCTTGAGGCGAAAAACTCATTCCAGATAGATTATAACTTGTTCTGATATGAATGGTAGATGCCGGTGCAGCCATTAATTGCAAGGTTGCTTGTACGGCATCCTCCATGTACATCATGGGCAATGCGGTATCGCTTTTTAGGAAACAGGTGAAGCTTTCTTCTCTTATGGCTTTGTAATATATATCAACCGCATAATCGGTTGTGCCACCACCCGGTAATGATTTGTATCCGATCAGTCCGGGGAAACGCAGACTTCTTACATCTACACCGTAGGTTTTAAAATAATATTCACACCAATGTTCGCCCGCTAATTTTGAAATTCCGTAAACCGTGCTCGGGTTTTTAAAGGCATCCTGCGGGGTATTTAATTTAGGAGAATTGGGTCCGAAAACCGCAATAGAACTAGGCCAAAAAACTTTGTCGAGCTGAAATTCTTTGGCTAATTCTAATACATTTAACAATCCTCGCATATTGATGTCCCAGGCTTGAACGGGGTTTTTCTCTCCGTTTGCAGAAAGAATCGCAGCTAAATGGTAAACTTGCGTAACCTGCTCTTCTTGGATCAAATTTGCGATTGCGCCTTTGTCTAATACATCTAGGGTTTTGAAGTGGCAATCATCAAATTTAGATCTTACGCTTTCTTGATAATCCGTCGCAATAACCGCATCGCTACCGTATGTATTGACCAAGGCTTTGGTGAGTTCGGTACCTAGTTGACCGCCTGCACCTATCACCAATAGTTTATTCATTAATGTTTTGTTTGTTGATAAGTCCATAAAATTACCAATGTTGAAGTTATTCAACGAAGATAAAATCAAAAATTATTGAATTTATTTTTGGTATCGCTTATGCTGCGCTTATTTGACCTCATAAGGTAGCATCATACTTGTTTTGCGGAAAAGAATAGTGTCAACACCTGTCATGTTCGACATCATCTTTAAACTCAAGGAGAAGCTTTTTCATTTCCTTTATCTCCTTCATTTTTTGTCCAAGAGAAACTAATTTTTCATCAAGTATTTCCAGTTTTTGTATTTTGCTGTACTTGTTGTTATACCAAGCGTCAATCATTTGGCCTATTTCCTTGATGGTAAATCCAACGGATTTCGCATCGCTAATAAACTCTAATTTTTCAATGCTTACCTCATCGTAGTGAAAGTAATTATTGGATTTAACAGTTTCATTTTGTTTGCCTTCAATTAAGCCCGACTTTTCATAGAATCGGATTGTGTGTACGGAAAGCCCCGTTTTTTTAGAAAGTTCATTTATTAGCATGAAGCAAATATAGCGTATAGAAAAATAAATATCAACTATAGACTATACTCTAATGTTGTGGGTTTGAAAAGAACCGAATAGCTTTGTTAAAAATAAAATAATTGAAAGATGAAAAAGACCGTATTGATTACAGGAAGTTCCAGTGGCATTGGAAAAGCAAGCGTACATGAGTTTGCAAAAATGGGTTGGAATGTGGCAGCTACACAAAGAAATCCTGATCATGAAACCGATTTTGACAACTACCCCAATGTAAAATTGTATTCTTTGGATGTTACGAACCTAGAAAGTGTCAAACTGGCCATAT
>JBILRJ010000129.1:0-8183 GCA_044372695.1 Spirosomataceae bacterium | reverse complement strand
AGTAGTTATGAATTATGAATTATGAGTTATGAATTATGGATAATTACCCCTTTTATGATTTTTTATTTTCATAATTCATAACTCATAATTCATAATTAAAAAAGATGCTCAACAATCATTCTTATTACAGTTTACGTTATGGAACTCTTTCGCCAGAGCAAATGGTGGAGGTGGCGGTAGCGTATGGCTTTAAGGTGGTGGTTTTGACGGACATTCATCGGGTGTCCGGGATTTATGATTTTTTGCAAGCCTGCCATTTGCATGGGCTTAAGCCGGTGCTTGGCATGGAGTTTCGGCAGGGAGATGATTTGCATTTTATTTGTTTGGCTAAAAATCCACGGGGACTCGAAAGAATCAATGCCTTTGCGAGCACCTATTTATTGGCGAATGAGGCTTGGCCGATTAGGCCGCCTCAATGGGAAGATGTTTGGACGATTTTTCCCTTAAAAAGGCGAAAAGAAATTTTAACATTAGGCTCTCAAGAGCGTTGGGGTATCAATGCTGGTGACCGCAATTTTTTATGGAAAGAAGCCAATAAAAAGGATTTTGTCTGGTGCCAAGCCGCCACGTTTATCGATAAAAAAGGTTTTTCGATGCATCGTTTATTGCGCGCAATCGATAAAAATGCCTTGTTGAGTAAATTGCCCTTGACCGCCCAAGCCAAGGAATATGAGCGTTGGTATAAGCCATCAGAGCTGCGGGACTTCTGCGCAGATTTTCCGGAACTCATAGAAGAAGCGGAGCGGATTTTGGAAACCTGTTGCTTTAGCTTCGAATTTCATGTATCAAAAAATAGAAAACTCTTTGGCTCTAGTCAAGAAGATGACCGAGACCTATTGCGCAAATTGGCTTTGGAAGGAATGGCTTATCGCTATCCTCGCTCGGATAAGCAGGCAAAGGAACGTGTGTTGAAAGAACTGAAAGTCATTCATGAATTGCAATTTGATGCGTATTTCTTGATAACGTGGGATGTTATACGTTATGCGCGTTCTAGAGGATATTTTCATGTGGGAAGAGGAAGTGGGGCTAATTCGATTGTCGCTTATTGTTTGGGAATTACGGATGTGGATCCCATTGAATTGGATTTGTATTTTGAGCGATTCATCAATCCACACAGAAGTAGTCCGCCCGATTTCGACATTGATTTTTCTTGGGATGAGCGCAATGAAATCATTGATTATATGTTTAAGCGTTACGGCTCCAAACACGTTTGTTTATTGGCTACTTATGTGACTTTTCGGGATAAGTCGATTTACCGCGAATTAGCCAAGGTTTTTGGTTTACCCAAGGCGGAAGTAGATGCGTGGCTGGAGCCGGATTCGTTGATTCGGAAAGAAGGCGGAGATCAATTGCATCGCTTGATTGTGAAATACGGTCAATTATTGCTCGATTTCCCTAATTATTTGAGTATTCATGCAGGTGGAATTTTGATTTCGGATGAAACGCTGAGTCATTATACGGTACTTGAGCCCATGCCCAAAGGTTTTCCTATTTGCCAATTTGATATGCATGTGGCTGAGGAAATTGGTTTTGCCAAATTTGATATTTTGTCGCAAAGGGGCTTGGGCCATATCAAAGAAGCGGTAGATATTATTCGGAAAAATAGGGGAGTGGATGTAGATATTCATCGAGTTCAGGATTTTATGCGGGATGAAAATATTCGTTTGCAATTGGAAATGCATGAAACAATGGGCTGTTTTTACATTGAATCGCCAGCGATGCGTCAATTGATCAAGAAATTAAATTGCAATAATTACTTGACTTTGGTAGCTGCCAGTTCGATTATTCGTCCAGGTGTGGCAAGTTCAGGTATGATGAAGGCCTACATAGAACGGCATCATGCGCCAGACAGCTATGAGCCAGTCCATCCTTTGATGAGTGAATTGATGTCGGAAACTTATGGAGTCATGGTTTATCAGGAGGATGTGATCAAGGTGGCGCATTATTTTGCGGGATTAAGTTTGGCGGAAGCGGATGTCTTGCGAAGAGGGATGTCGGGTAAAAGTCGTTCTCGTGGCGAATTTGAACGAATTAAGGAGGCCTTTTTTACGAATTGTGCTGAGAAAGGTTATGAGTTAGGTGTGGCGAAAGAAGTTTGGCGACAAATGGAAAGTTTTAGTGGTTATTCGTTTAGTAAAGCGCATTCGGCGAGTTACGCGGTAGAGAGTTATCAGAGTTTGTATTTGAAGACCTATTTCCCGCGGGAGTTCATGGTGGCGGTAATCAATAATTTTGGGGGTTTTTATCGAACCGAGTTTTACGTACATGAAGCGAGGCGATCAGGTGCTTGGGTGGAAGCACCTGAAATCAATGAAAGCGATTATGTTACTCGCATAGACGCTGAAACGGTTTATTTGGGTTGGGTGCATGTCAAAGGCTTGGAAAAGCGAGTCATTTCCGATTTATTATTGAATAGAGAGCAGGGCGGCCTATTTCGGTCTTGGGATGATTTTGCTCGACGGGTTTCGGTGGGCTTGGAGCAAGCGATTATTTTGATTCGGGTTGGAGCATTTCGGAATTTGGGAATGGCCAAAAAGCCTTTGTTGTGGGAGGCGCATGCCCGTTTTCATGGGAAAGCGCCTCAATTGGTATCCATGGAAATGTTTGCGGATGATACCGCAGACATCGGTGTTTTACCCGAGTTGCTGCATGATCCATTGGAAGATGCTTTTGATCAATGGGAATTGCTAGGTTTTCCGCTTTGTGATCCCTTTTTATTGGTCAATGATGTCCCCAATGTTACATTGAATGCACGCTTAATCGCTGATAAAGGAAGTGTGTTAGGGTATTTAGTTACCTTAAAACCGACTCGGACTAAAAAAGGGGATCGGATGTATTTTGGGTATTTTTTAGATCAGCAGGGCGAGTTTTTTGATACCGTTCACTTTCCGAGTGATTTGAAAAAATATTCTTTTCAGGGTTCAGGGGTTTATTTAATGGAAGGAATGGTGATGGAAGAACATGGCCATCGTTCTTTACGCGTCACAATGATGCGAAAACTAGCTTGGAAAGTGGATCCGAGGTACATGGGTTAATTTATTTAGTGTATAGGCCATATTTATGTTGAACTTCTAATTTCAATCAAATGGATTTTAGAAGAAAAATCACAATTCATGATATATTGTTTAACCTGATGTGATATTAGTCACAAAATGGCTTAGTTTATTGTTGTAATATTATGCAAAATATTGAATTAGACTAAACTATTTATAGCCATGAAACACCAAATTCTTATTATTGGCGGCGGAAATGCTGGAATTTCAGTTGCTTCTCAATTGCTCAGAAAGGATCAATCGTTAGATATTGCAATTATCGAGGGTAGTAAAAAGCATTATTATCAACCTGCTTGGACTTTAGTGGGTGGTGGCGAGTTTGATATCAATGACACAGTTAGGGACGAGGCATCTGTTATGCCAGATCGAGTAGTTTGGATTCAACAGATGGCGAAAAGTTTTAAACCAGTAGAAAATAAAGTGGTATTGGCGGATGACACCGAGGTGGAATATGATTATTTAATTGTTGCGCCTGGTATTCAAGTCAATTGGGATACCATTAAAGGATTGAAAGAAAATTTAGGAAAAAATGGAGTTTGTAGTAATTACAGTTTTGAAACCGCCCCTTATACTTGGGAATGTTTACAAAATACTCGTGGAGGAAATGCGATTTTTACGAATCCCCATACACCCATAAAATGCGGTGGAGCTCCACAAAAAATCATGTATTTAGCGGCAGATTATTTTCAGAAACATCACATTCCAACTCAGGTTCAATTCTGGAGCGGTGGCACAAGGGTTTTCGGCGTTGAAAAATATGAAAATACATTGAAAAATGTAATCAGTCGATATGGTATTAAAACTCAATTTTATGTCAAATTGGATGAAATTGATGGGGAAAATAAAAAGGCCAAATTTGTTGGATTAGGTGAAGCGAATAAAGATCAAGTTTATTGGGTGGATTATGATATGATTCACGTAACTCCTCCGCAGTCGGCTCCTGATTTTGTCCGAAATAGTCCCATCGCTAATGAAGCAGGATGGATAGATGTGGAAAAACACACCTTGCAACATAATAAGTATAAAAATATTTTTGCTTGTGGAGATGCGGCCAATTTACCAGTGTCGAGAACGGGTGCGGCTATACGTAAACAAGCTCCAGTACTTGTTGATAATTTATTAGCAACCATGAAAAACGAACCTATTCATGCATTTTATAACGGGTATTCTTCTTGTCCCATCATCACCGGATACAATAAATTAGTATTGGCTGAATTTGATTATAATAATATTCCTACTGAGACTTTTCCTTTTGATCAATCGAAGGAAAGATGGTCGATGTATCAAATGAAAAAGTATTTATTACCCTATTTGTATTGGAATCAAATTTTGCCGGGGCGAATGTAAAATTCCCCCATCCTTTCTTAAATAATGTAAAACAATAAATATGTACGTCTATGATAGATATATGGAATGATCGATACAAGCAAGAAGTCTTTCAATATGGAACACTGCCCAATGACTATTTCAAAGCACACATTGATCAATTGCCAGTGGGTAGGATTTTGATTCCCGCGGCAGGAGAAGGTAGGGATGCGGTATATGCAGCTAAACTAGGGTGGGAGGTATATGCCTTTGATTCGAGTGAGCGAGGTAGAGATAAAGCATTGCAATTAGCAAAAAAAGAAAAGGTTTCGATTTATTATATATGTGAAGATGCTTTAAAAATTCAATTTCCTCTTGAATCATTTGATGTGATTGCTTCCATATATTTTCATTTGCCGCCCGAAATTCGGAATGCATTTCATCATAAAACCATTAAATGGTTGAAAAATAACGGGTTAATAATTTTAGAAGGATTTAATCAAAGACAATTAGCCCATTCATCTGGCGGCCCCAAAAATAAAGATTGGTTATTTGATGAATGGATGCTGAGAGAAGATTTTAAGGATTTATCTATCTTGGAAATTAGTGAAAAACAACGAATTTTAAACGAAGGTCCTTTACATCAAGGATTAGCGGAGGTGATTAATTTAATGGCTCGGAAATCTAAAAAATAAGCCCGTTTTACATTCTACTATAAAAGACTTAATTTTATGATTTGATCCTATAATCCTCAGTCATTTTGAATATTTTAATCGTTCATGACCAAAAATTACCCGTATTTACCTACGGTGGAACCGAGCGTGTAATTTGGGGATTGGCGAAAGAATTGCATCTATTGGGTCATCGAGTGACTTTTTTGTTGCCAGCTGGTTCCTCTTGTGACTTTGCTAACCTACTTATTTGGGATCCTAGCAAAACATTAAATGAACAAATTCCAACAGAAATAGACCTCGTTCATTTCCAAAAACAACCTGATGAGTTCATTGAAAAACCCCATCTTGTCACGATTCATGGGAATGGCAATAAAAATCGAATTTTAAGCATCAACAGCGTTTTTGTATCTCAAAATCATGCGGAAAGACATGGTTCTGATTCATTTGTTCATAATGGTTTGGATTGGAATGATTATGAAAAGCCAAATTTGGATTTAAAACGAAATCGTTTTCATTTTTTGGGCAATGCCGCTTGGCGGATAAAAAATGTCAAAGGAGCTATCAAAACCATCTTTAAAACACCGAAAGATCATTTAGATGTGTTGGGAGGGAAGCGATTTAATTTCAAAATGGGTTTGCGATTTACTTTCAGTTCACGCATTCATTTTCATGGAATGGTGGGTGGACATCAGAAATTTCAATTATTGAATTCTTCCAAAGGACTTATTTTTCCTGTGCTTTGGCATGAACCATTTGGCTTAGCCATTACCGAGAGTTTATTTTATGGTTGCCCCATTTTTGCCACTCCTTATGGCTCCTTACCTGAATTGGTCAATCCTGAAATAGGATTCTTGTCCAATAATTCTGCTGACTTAGCTGAGGCTATTTTGCAATCAGACCAATACAATTCATTGACCTGTCACGCCATTGCACGGGACTTGTTTGATTCTAAAACCATGGCAAAAAAATACCTTTCCATGTATGAAAAGGTATTAAATGGCAAACAGTTAAATCAAGAAAATCCGCAAATTTTGGATCAAAATACACCCAAATTTTTGCCTTGGAATTGATTTTATTTTAAACTTATTGGGTCAAATAAGCCTGTTTTTTTCCACGTCAATTGCCCATTGTCATAGCGCTCAACATAGGGAATGGCTTCAATTTGCATTTCATTTGCCAATTCTTGATTTTGGTCTATATCTATTTTTATGAGCTCAACAGCACCATTTTGATTTTTTACATATTCTTCCAAAAGTGGACTTAATTGCTTGCATGGCCCACACCATTCTGCATGGAAATCTACGATAACTGATTTTTTACTAGAAAGCATCTTTTTGTAGGCAGCTAAATTCATGCCTTTACTTTCCATTTTGTTATTTTCTTTACTTAATGGTAATTGTGCATTGTTCCAAGCTAATATTCCTCCTTGTAAATTAATCACAGACTGAAAACCCAAACTCTTTAATTGTTGGGCAGCAGCAGCTGACCGACCTCCCGACAAGCAATAAACGAATACGGTCTTTTCTTTCTTTAAATCAGCTACTTTTTGAGTAAAGTCTAACGACTGAACGTCCATGTTTTGTGCGCCTTCGATGTGTCCAGAAGCATATTCTGCTGGTGTCCTCACATCAATTAATTGAGGCGTTTCGTTCGCACTTATTTCGGATTGAAATTTTTGTGCATCGACGTCATTGATTCCTTTTTGCGTGGAATTTTGGCAAGAAATTAGCCCAATGGCAAGGAAAAGAAAGATCCATATTTTGTTCATGATACGAGATTTTAAGGGGATTGATTTGGGGTTTATTGATGTTGCTTAATTATATCTTCTAAGGTTTTAGCAGCTACTACGCCGGATTGTCGCCAAACAGATTTGCCATCTTTGAATAAGATTAAAGTAGGGACAGATCTGATTTGAAATTTCTCTGCAGTGCTTCTATTCTTATCTACATCAATTTTAATGATTTTGGCGGAAGCTCCTACTTTATTTTTGACTTGTTCCAAAATAGGTTTTAATTGTTTGCAAGGACCACACCATTCTGCTGAGAAATCAACTAGAACAGGTTCTTTGGATTTTAATAATTCGGCAAAATTGCTCATAATTGTATTGTTTAAAGTGAATTATCTTAAAGACATCCAAGTACCACCATTGTGTACATTTTCAAAACCTTGACTTTTTAATAATCGTTTTGCCGCTCCGCTTCGCATTCCTGAAGCACAACATGTGATGATTACTTGTTCTTTTTTCAATTTACTAAGCTGTGAAGGTAAGGTTTGTAAAGGTAAGTTAATCGCACCAGAAAGATGACCTTGATTAAATTCAGCCGAAGTTCTGACATCTACCACTTTCGCCCCTTTTGTGATTAATTCTTTGTAATCTACTTTAGGACCTATTCCAAATATTTTTTTTAATAATTCTAACATGCTTTTTTCTTTTTGTAGAACAAATGTACGCCTCTTAAAAGGTTAAAAACGTGACAAATGTCTCTTTCAGATTTTGGAGAGGAAATGATTTTGTGAGAATATTCGTAGCTTCGTTAAAAATTTAAACATCTATGAAGACATTATTTACCATTGCATTTTTAACGGCCACATCATTTTTTGTACAGGCTCAAAATCCGACACATAAAGTGGTCATTCAATTAAATACAAGCGACACGCTGGTTTGGCATGGCGCTTTGAAAAACATCTCTAATTTACAAACGGCTTTAGGGCCTAATACGCAGGTGGAAGTAGTTGCCCATGGAAGCGGAATTAGTATGTTGATTGATTCAAAAACAACACAAAAAGCTAAAATTGCTGAATTGGCTGCAACTGGAGTACTATTTAAAGCGTGTGAAAATACCATCCGTGAGCGTAAAATAGATAAATCTACATTATTGCCTCAATCTGGTTTTGTGCCTTCTGGAGTAGCTGAGGTGGTTTTAAAGCAAGAGGCAGGTTGGGCTTATTTGAAGTACTAGGAGAGAGAAGAGAGGAGAGAGAAGAGAGGAGAGAGAAGATAGAAGAGAGAAGATAGAAGAGAGAAGAGAAGAGAGAAGATTTCTATGTTAAAAAACAAGAGTTTTTTCAATTTTTGATAGAAAAATTTCCTGTTGAATAATGTAGGGTTCTCCTCTTTGAATGACAGACATCATTCTGTGGACTAATTTGT
>JBILRJ010000128.1:0-8213 GCA_044372695.1 Spirosomataceae bacterium | reverse complement strand
ATTTATGCCAAACCCGAAAAAACCATCGTTGATGGCGCCATTGTATTTGATCGTGAATTGGATGCGATTTTACAAAAAGAATTGCAAACAGAGAAACAGCGTTTGGTTCAAAAGATGATTGCAGCCAAAAAAGGCGGCGCTAAGACCTCACCAGCTACGCCTTCCTACAAGGCAATGAACAATTGCGAGGAAGATCATGATCATGAAAAAAGCCTTTGGGAAAGAATTTCACACCGATTTGCTGACTTAGCAAACTAATTAGACATCGACCATGAAAAAGATATTATTAAGTACACTTTGCCTGTTTTCTTTCGGACTTTTCGGTCAGGAAACCATGCACCCTAGTCCAGCTCAAAGCAAAAAAATTGTCATTACTGGTGGAACCATTCACGTAGGTAATGGGCAAATTATTACCAATGGGATTTTATCCATCGACAAAGGAAAAATCAGTCTGGAGAAATCTGTTCCAAGTCAAAGTGCTGATGTGGAATTGATTGATGCAAGTGGCAAGCACATTTATCCGGGCATTATTGCTCCGAATACGAATTTAGGCTTGGTGGAATTTAGTTCTACCCGGGCAACTAGCGATTACGATGAATTAGGAGATATTCATCCCAACATTCGTTCCATCATTGCCTATAACACAGACTCTAAGGTCATCAACACCCTGCGTTCAAATGGAATCTTGTTAGCTCAAATAACTCCACAGGGAGGGAGCATTCCAGGAACATCCACCATCGTGCAACTGGATGCCTGGAATTGGGAAGATGCAGCGTATGCATTGGACGAAGGTGTTCACTTGGTTTTGCCTGCTTTGATCAACCGACCAATGAGTATGCAAAGAGGTGGGGAAAATTCGGATGCGGTGAAGGCTGGATTGGATAAGATTACGGAATTGAAAGGTTTTTTCAGGGAAGCAAAAGCCTATTTAAACGAGAAAAATCATGAAGCAACGAATCTGAAATTTGAAGCTTGTAAAGGCCTTTTTGAGCGTTCTAAAACGCTTTATGTGCATTGTGATTTGGTCAAAGAAATGTTGACCGCCATTGAATTTGCCAAAGAATTTAATTTCAAAATGGTCATTGTTGGTGGCGCTGATAGTTGGATGATTCCAAGCATTTTGAAGGATAACAATGTCGCAGTGATTTTGTCAGAACCTCATAGTTTACCAGCCACAGAAGATGATGCTGTAGATCAGCCTTATAAAACAGGGGCCATGCTACAAAAAGCCGGTGTTTTATTTACCATCTGTCAAGATGCAGGTGATGGATATTCGCAGCAAAGAAATTTGCCATTTCAAGCGGGGACCATGGCCGCTTATGGTTTGACCAAAGAAGAAGCCTTGCAGGCAATTACCTTGAATGCAGCCAAAATATTAGGAATTGATCAAAAAACGGGAAGCATTGAAAATGGAAAAGATGCGAATATTGTGATTAGTTCGGGCGATATATTGGACATGAAATCCAGTATTGTTACCCATGCATTTATTCAGGGCCGACAAATCAATTTAGACAACAAACATTCACAATTATTTGAACGATATAAATACAAATACAAGATTGGTAAGAAATAAATTCGCCTAAATCGAATAAACGAGTATTCGACTTTTAGTTTAATTATCGACTTTTTGGACAAATAAAACAAGTATAGTGTATTTTTTTATCAAAAAAGTTATATTTTTTTACCTCGTAGAGAAAAAAGTTTGGTTTTTATTTTTAGAATTTAAATATTGGCAAAGTTTTAAACCTAACCAATGAATTCAATGAAAACCAAACATCTTTTCTCAACAGTGTTGATAAAATCGCGTCAAGCCTTGCAATTAACACAACAACAAGTTGCTAGTGCCGTAGGAGTTAGTCAAAGTGCCTATAACTATTGGGAATCTGGCAAACATTACCCAAATGCCACCAAAATATTTCTATTGGTTCAAGTATTGAAAATTCCTATTGAAGAAGTTTTTTACAAGTAAAAATCGGGTATTACACTCTTTACCAAGAATTAAGTTAAACAAGAAAACATTTTAACTTAATTCTTGGTTTTTGAATTTAATGAATATCCACCTGTTTGATTTAACTATAAAATGATGATTCAACAAATTACCGACTATTTCGAAAACATCCCTAGCAGCCACAGAGCCTTGATTTTAGCTGGAGGTATTTCTTTATTCTGGATCATTGAAGGAGCGATTCCTTTGATCAATTTCAACTATAAAAAATGGAAACATGCGAAGTTGAATTTCATCTTCACTTTTTCCACCTTGGTCATCAACTTTCTATTTGCCACTTTAATTGTCAAGGCAAGTGATTACACGACCTCTCATGAATTTGGACTTTTGCATTTGGTGGCCCTTCCTGACTGGGCATTTTTGTTATTGGGATTGATGTTGCTCGACCTAGTTGGCGCATGGTTCATTCACTTTATCGAGCATAAGTTTAAAATCTTGTGGAAGTTTCACATCATTCACCACGCAGACACACAAGTAGACACAACGACTGCCAATAGACACCATCCAGGTGAAAGTGTTTTTCGGGCAATTTTTACGATATTGGGAGTATTGATTTGCGGAGCTCCTATCTGGCTAGTCATGCTTTATCAAAGCTTAAGCGCGGCGTTTTCGCAGTTTAACCATGCTAACATTCGCCTGCCAAAGCAGTTGGACAATGCCATCAGTTGGTTCATTGTTTCTCCTGATATGCACAAAATTCACCATCATTTTGAGCGACCACAAACAGACACCAATTTTGGTAATATTTTTTCCATTTGGGATAGAATGTTCGGAACATTTGATCAAACACCGATCGAAAAAATCACCTACGGTTTGGATGTCATCGATAATTTAAGGGATACGGATTTGGCTTACCAAATACAAATTCCATTTGATAAAAATATCAAAACAGACTAAATGACCATGCCTTTATTCATTCTCGCATTTTTGGCTTTTTTCACGGAAACTCCCAAGCACTATCTCATGGTGGGTTCCTATACCAAGGATAATCCCGGAATCGAAGTTTATGATATACATGACTTAAACCAAATTGAAAAGGTTTATACCTTAAATGTGCCCAATGCCTCATACCAGGCTCTTTCAGCGAATGGTGAGTATCTTTATTCGGTTAGTGAAAAATCCGCTGAATTTTCCAGTGTGGCAGCATTTCAAAAAATGCCTGATGGGAAGTTTCAACTTCTTAACAAAGAACTCACACAAGCAGCCAATCCTTGTTATGTATTGTTCCGGGAATCTACAAAAACGGTGTATACCGCTAACTACACAGATGGTAGTGTCTGCGTGTTTCAAACTCAAAAGGGCAAATTATTGCCTTTGGCTCAAAAAATCAAATACGAAGGTTCAAGTGTGATCAAAGACAGGCAAGCCGCCTCACATGCGCACAAGGTGGTTTTAACTCCCGACAATCGTGAATTATGGGTAACTGATTTGGGAACGGATAAAATTTATCAGCATCAAATTTTGGCTGATGGAACATTGAATCCCAAGTACAAATCTTTTACTACAACTGCGGGAAATGGCCCTAGGCATTTCATCTTTCACCCGAATGGAAAAATTGTTTATGTGATTAATGAATTAAGCGGAAGAGTAACTGTGCTCCAATATTCCCAAGGTAAACTCCAAGAAATACAATCCATTCCAACCGATTTTAGTGCTAAGGAGGTAAAAGCTAGTGCCGACATCCATTTGTCGAAAGACGCCAAATGGCTGGTTTCGTCTAATCGGATTACGAGTGACAATTTATCCATATTCAAAGTGGGTAAGGACGGGAAAATTGTTTTAGACCATCAGGTCAATGTTGGCTCAAAGCCTCGAAATTTTTCTTTTGACCCGAGCGGAAAATACATTTATGTGGCCTCTCAAGGGGAAAATAAGGTGCAAATATTTTCTTTCAATAGTCAAACTGGCCAATTAACCGATACAGGGAAAAGCATCGCTGTGGAGGCACCTGTTTGTTTGACTTTTTTGGAAAAATAGACGAAAAATTGGGCGGTTTATTTAAGCAGATTTCATAATGACTTAATTTCTGATTCATCGTTGATGAAAAAACAATGCTCGTGTCTTTGCATGCCAATTTTTGGATAATACCCTTCGGCAGCGGGTGCAGCCAACAAAATCAATTTGGCACGAGGAAGAAATTTTTTCACTTCAATGATTAATTGTTTGCCAATACCTTGGTGTTGATAATCCTCATCAACTGCCAAATCCGCTAAATAAGTGGTGTACACAAAATCCGTCATACACCGCGCTAAACCAACCAGTTGCTCACCATGGTAAGCTCCAACATACACATTGGCATGTGCTAACATGGATTCCATGGCAGCCAGATCATTTAAAGGACGACGAAGTCCTAAGGTGGATCGATCCAAGATGGAGATCAAATCTTGTACATGCAATGGCGGATTGATTTGGTAGGAAACTTCCATTCGGATAGAATTAATTAGGATTTTAAGGATTTGATTTATCAAAATTAAAAGGATTTTTGGCTATTTAAAGCAAATAAGGCATTTTCCTTTGATGTTGCCCTATCTTTGAAGCGTTAAATCCAAGTCATCCATGATACACTTAGCTTCTATTTTTTCCAGCATTATTGACCACCCCGAAACGCACGCAAAATTTTTAAATACCCTTTCTTTTATGGAAAATGTGGGGGCAAGGAAAATATCCAAGTTTGAACCTAAAATAGACGTGGGCTTAATGGTTTTGAAACATGCAGCGGAAGAACATCGCCATGCTTTTTATTTGAAAAAACAAATCACCAAAATAGTTCCCGAAGGTTTTGAATCTTATCAAGATGCCTTTTTATTATGTCCAAAATCCTCGAAATTTTACCTGGATTTTCTGGATGTGCAGGTATGTCAGTATGCGCAAAAAGTGCTAGGTCTCAAAGGAGCGGAAGTCAAATGGGCTGCTTACCTCCTTGTTACTTACGCCATTGAGGTTCGAGCAGATGAATTGTATCCGATTTATCAACAGATGTTAACAGAACGACAATCGAAGGTGAATGTTAAATCCATTATTTTAGAAGAGGAAGGCCATTTGGAAGAAATGATCAGGCAATTAAAAGCCTTTTCGCCGGATTGGGAAACCCATGCTCAAAAAGCCATTGAATTCGAGCAAGCCTTATTTGCTGATTGGATCAAGTCCATTGCTCAAATCATTCAGGCTTAGAAAAAGCCATTCGTTAAAGCCAAGGTTTGATGAAAATTTGATTAAATTTGATTCATCAACACCTTAAAACATGAAAAAACTCCTATTATTACTTTTAATTTCTGTCAATATAATTGCTCAGGATCGTCCAAGCGGCAAATTATGGGCTACTCGGTCTGAGGTTATCGCACAAAATGGCATGGCATGCACTTCGCATCCTTTGTCTACCCAAGTGGCTTTAGATGTATTGAAAGCTGGAGGAAATGCCATCGATGCGGCCATTGCGGCCAATGCGATGGAAGGAGTAGTGGAGCCTCATGTGAATGGTATTGGTGGCGACTTGTACGCCATAGTATGGGATGCCAAAACAAAAAAATTATATGGTTTGAACGGCTCAGGTCGTTCTCCAAAATCCTTGACCTTGGATGAATTCAAAAAAAGAGGTCTAAAGCACATTCCAAGCACAGGCCCCTTGCCTGTCAGTGTTCCTGGTTGCGTAGATGCATGGTTTGAATTGCATAAGAAATTTGGTAGTATGCCCATGAATAAAGTATTGGAAAAGGCTATTTCTTATGCTAGAAATGGATTTCCGGTACATGAAGAATTTGCCTCCGCCTTACAAAGAGTGCCCGCGAATTACGGGAAATTTCCAAACGTTTCTGAGCATTATTATCCAAAGGGTGCAGTTCCAGTCCGTGGTGATATTTTCAAGAACCCCAATTTGGCAAATACCTTAGAAAAAATCGCCAAAGGCGGAAGGGATGCTTTTTATAAAGGGGATGTTGCTAAAACGATTGATGCATTTATGAAAAAAAATGGCGGATTTTTATCTTATGATGATTTAGCGAGTCACAACTCGAATTGGATAGACCCTGTTTCAGTGAATTATCGAGGTTACGATGTTTGGGAACTTCCTCCGAACGGTCAGGGAATAGCAGCTTTACAAATGCTCAATATTTTGGAAGCCTATGATTTTTCGAAAATCAA
This sequence comes from Spirosomataceae bacterium, assembly GCA_044372695.1. Classification (GTDB taxonomy): domain Bacteria; phylum Bacteroidota; class Bacteroidia; order Cytophagales; family Spirosomataceae; genus Aquirufa. The sequence goes on along the minus strand of JBILRJ010000128.1, from coordinate 2,071 downwards.
ATTCGGCAGTGCGGAACACATTCATTTATTTACTGAAGCCAAAAAATTGGTTTTTGAAGATCGGGCCAAATTTTATGCAGATACTGAATTTGCCAAGGTTCCGGTAGCGGGTTTAATCTCGAAAGAATATGCCAATGAGCGCAGAAAATTAATCAAAGACCGTGCCAGCAAACATTACGATGCGGGAAATCCAGCCTTGAAAGATGGAGATACCATTTATTTGACCGTCGCAGACAAAGAGGGCAATATGGTATCATTGATTCAAAGCAATTACCGAGGATTTGGTAGCGGCATGTTGCCTGATGGATTAGGTTTTATGTTGCAAGACCGAGGGGAATTGTACAGTTTAAAAGAAGGAGAAAACAATACATACGCGCCAGGTAAAAGGCCATTTCATACCATTATTCCTGCTTTCATGACCAAAAATGGTGAACCAATCATGAGTTTTGGAGTAATGGGCGGTGGATTTCAACCTATGGGACACGTACAAATTGTGATGGACGTAGTTGATTTTGGAATGAATATCCAAGAAGCTGGAGATGCGCCAAGAATCAATCATGAAGGTTCTTCAGAACCAACTGGAGAAGGTATGGAATTAACAGGCGGAACGATTACCTTGGAAAGTGGTTATCCCTATGAGGTTATTCGTGAACTTTTGCAAAGAGGTCATCAAGTGGGTTTCATGAATGGAGTTTACGGAGGTTACCAAGCTATTCGCTGGGATCCTGTTAGAAAAGTGTATTTTGGTGCATCCGAGTCAAGAAAAGACGGACAGTCAGCAGGTTGGTAATTCAATAAACATTCGCATGAAAATTATTTCCGCTAACCGAATATTTACGGGCCATGAATGGCTGTATCAACATGAAATACATGTGGAGAATGAGCGTATTGTAGCCATTCGGCCTGTTAAGTCTATTGCCGACATACAATACAAAGACGGATTCGTTTGTCCAGGCTTCATCGATTTGCAAGTTTATGGAGGTGGAGGTATTTTATTCTCCAATCACCAAACGGTGGAATCTATCCAAAAAACCTATGAAGAGCATTTGGAAACTGGAACGCACTTTTTTCAAATTACTTTAAATTGTTCTCCCAAGGAGTCCATGTGGAAAGCGATTTCTGCATGTCAAGCATACTTAGCCCAAGGCGGTAAAGGCCTGATTGGCCTTCATTTGGAGGGGCCATTTTTTAATCCCATTCGAAGAGGGGCGCATAACGAAGCCTTTGTTCAAAAACCCAGCATTTCCTTTATTCAAGAGATTGTTGAACGCGCAAAAACATTGCCTATTTACATGACCATTGCTCCGGAAATGTTTGAAGAAGAAGTGTTGGATTTTATCATCGCAAGTCCCATCAAGCTTTCTATTGGCCATTCTGATGCCACACAGGTACAGGCTCAAAGTGCTTTTGATAAAGGCATTAATTGTGTTACGCATCTGTTTAATGCACAATCGCAATGGCAAAGTAGAGCTTTGGGAGTTGTTGGCACATCCTTTTTGAACGATGCTTGGTCGAGTATCATCGTGGATGGTTTGCATTGCGCCTATGATTCTGTTCGTTTGGCGAAGGAGATCAAAAAAGATCGATTATTTTTGATTACGGATGCGGTCACAGAAGATCTTTCAGGACCTTATCATTTTACAAAAACCAACAATAAGTTCACCAATGACCAAGGTACTCTTTCAGGCTCAGCATTAACCATGTTAGAGGCCATTCACAATTGTGTGAATCATGCAGGAATTCCATTGGAAGAAGCTATTCGTATGTCAACTGTTTATCCAGCGAAAGTAGCCAATTTATCCCATGAAATAGGTAGCATTGAGGTAGGGAAAAGAGGAGCGGTATTTTGGATGATGTAAGATGTAAGATGTATGACGTAAGAGAAAAGACATCTTACATCATACAACAATGCCGCTTTTGGCTTCGAATCCCTCAGCCAACGCTATACTGTACTTCCCTGATTAGAGTTGACCGGTTTCTACTAATTTTTCATTGTTAAAAATAGTAAATCTTGGTTTAGAAAAAAACTTATTGTTGCGCCAATTTTCTTCAAAACTTACAGGACTTAATT
>JBILRJ010000127.1:0-8265 GCA_044372695.1 Spirosomataceae bacterium | reverse complement strand
CCTCCAGAAATGATGATTTTTTTTGACATTATTCGCTTGACTTTGGAGTAGGTTTGGAACTAAAAAATTTATCTTTGTCCCTACTGACTGACAAAATTAAGCCGATACTGATTGCTGTGAAAATCAAGGATGTTCCACCAGCTGAAATCATCGGCATGGGTTGCCCTGTTACAGGGCCAGCATCTACTGCAACTAACATATTGATGAATGCTTGTAAGACAATCGCAAAAGTTAGACCTGCGGAAAGTAGTCCACCGAAGGGTTTTTCGCTAAATTTGACCGCACTTGCCCCTCGATACATGAAATAGATGAAGAACAAGGGCAGTAGTATTCCAGCTAGGAGTCCATATTCTTCTAAAATAATGGCATAAATAAAATCGGATTCAGCTTGGGAAAGAAAATATTTTTGTTGACTTTTTCCTGGGCCTTTTGGACTTAAGGCACCTGTGGCGATGGCAAATAAACTTCGGTGTATTTGGTAATCTTCTCCCAAATTTTTATCAGAATTTGATTGCCTTTCCCCAATTCTCTGAGTGTAATTGAAAATTCTTTTACGAACAGTTTGGGCTCTTTGTCCAATTCCCAAAGTGACCACTCCAACCGCAAGAACAGCAAACAAACCAACGGTTTTAAGGATTTGCTTGAACGGTACTCGCCCAAATATCATCAAAACAATGCTGGTAGCAAAAATCAAGATACTGGTAGAAAAGTTAGAAAGCATAATCAAGAAACAGGTGGTACCAAGTTTTAATAAAATGGACAACATAACTTTCCATGTATAAGATTCTGGGTCAGCTTGCCGGACACTAAATTCCTTTGCTAGACTTGCCGTAAGGCATAATTTGGCCATGTCAGAGGGCATAAAAGAGATTGGGCCTAGTGCTATCCAACGACTAGCACCTCCTTTATTTTCTCCAAACACCAAAGCAATTAGGATAAGTACCCAAGAAATAACAAGTGTAAAATTACTTATTTGTGCAATTTTACTGTAATTCATTTTAGCAAAATACGACATCAAGACGAATGATATAGCTAAAATAACCAAAGTTTTGATAAAACCTGAAAGGGGTTCCATGGGACTAGTCATCACCATTCTACTTTTGGCTGAAAACTGAATCATTAGACCAAAGAGGTTCAATAATATGACAATTAGCCAAATTTGATAATCACCAACAACATGCTTTTGGATCAGTTCCCTAATTTTATTATCCATTTGTCAGTTTTTTTATAGCCTCTTTGAATTTTTTACCTCGATCCTCATAATTTTTGAATAAATCAAAACTTGCGCAGGCCGGTGATAGGAGTACGATATCTTGGGCTTGTGCCCAATCGATACTCTTTTGTACGGCACTTTCTAATTGATCAGTGGCATATATTTGTGGACAAATTGAACTGAAATGATCCATCAATTTTTGATTATCTACCCCTAAACAAATGATTGCTTTGACGTTTTTTCTAACCAAATCGTCTAAAACTGTGTAATCATTTCCTTTGTCTACGCCTCCTATGATTAATATGATGGGTTGTTTGAAACTATTAAGTGCGAAGTACACAGCATCCACATTGGTTGCTTTTGAATCATTGATGAATTGAATTCCATTCCAGTTCCCGCAATTTTCTAGTCGATGTTCTGCATTGACAAAACTTGGAATAGCTTGAATAATGGTTTTATCGTCGATTCCAATTGATTTAGCTGCAAGTATAGCTGCCGACATATTGATGGCATTGTGCGGGCCTTTTAATGGGGCATTTGATAAATCAATTTCAAGCTGCTGATTAATGACAATTCGCTCTTCTATGATGTGTGCATTAGCTTTTGAATTTGTTAAGCTAATTGTTTGGTGATGAGAACTTTTGGATATGAATCCTATATTTTTCAAAATTACTTGGTCATCTTCCCAATAAATACATGTCGAATTTTCTTTCGCATTTTGGAAAATTCTCATCTTGGATTGAATGTAATTTTCAAATTTATATTCGTAGCGATCTAAGTGATCAGGGCTTATGTTGATCAATACAGCTACATCAGGAGCAAAAGAGAAGCATCTATCCAATTGGAAACTTGATATTTCCAACACATAGTAATCATGTTCATTTTCCATTACCTGTTTGGCAAAACTTTGCCCAATGTTCCCCGCTAAACCTACTTTTAATCCTGCTTTTTTCAAAAAATGATAGGTCAATAATGTAGTAGTAGTTTTACCATTTGATCCGGTAATAGCGATGATTTTTGCTTGGGTATATCTGGCTGCAAATTCTATTTCAGAGATCAATGGGATCTGCGCTTTTTTAATGGCTTGAACGATGGGGTTTTTTTCAGGAATGCCTGGGCTAATGATTACTTCATCGGCATTTAATATTTTATCCAGTGTATGCGTTCCTTCCTCAAATGGTATTTCGGCTTGAATTAAGGTGTTTTTATACGTTTCATTTAAAAAACCTTGATCAGACAAGAGTACTTCAAATCCTTTGTTTTTTGCCAAAAGAGCCGCACCCACACCACTTTCTCCACCACCAAGAACGATTATTTTTAACATTGACACGAGAACACTAAAGAATAGGAATTGAAATAAAACACAAGTTAAAAAATGTCTTCCATTTATGAAAATATGATAAGTTTTATGATGACATTCTTTGTAAAATAATGGAGTCTAATTTGTTAAATTTTCTAGATGTATATAAAATTTGAACAAAAAAAAACCATTCGTTTTGCGAATGGCTTTTTTTGTTCAAATTAGAATTAGGCCAATGCAATTCTCTTGAAAGAATGTATGGATAATCCTTTTTGTGTTTGTTCCAACAATTGACGTATATTGATTGAAGAATCTTTTACGAACTGTTGGTTCAATAAAGTTGATTCTTTGTAGAACTTCTCTAATTTACCTACGGCAATTTTTTCTAACATAGCTTCTGGCTTACCTTCTTGACGTGCTTGATCTTTTCCAATTTCAATTTCACGTTCAATGGTGTCAGCATCAACTCCATCCTTGTCCAAAGCGACTGGTTTCATGGCTGTGATTTGCATAGCAATATCTTTTCCAACCTCTAAAACATCGAAACCTTGAACATTTTCAAAAGCGACTAAAACGCCAATCTTGTTGTTTGAGTGGATGTAAGAAACAACTTTTTCAGCATCTACATTTTCGTAGGCTACTAATGAAATTTTTTCTCCAATTTTCCCAGTCAACTCAATGATGTGACCTTCTACTGAACGACCATCTCCAAGAGGCTCAGCTAATAAAGCTGATGTTGATGGTGCATGTGATTTAACCGCAACATCCATGATGTCTTGCGCTAATTTTTGGAAATCAGCTACCTTTGAAACAGGTTCTGTTTCACAAGCTAATGCTACCAATTTACCATTTGAATGATCTCCTGATAAAGTAATTAGTACAAGGCCCTCATTAGTTGCATTATCTGCACGTTTTGCGGCTACTTTTTGCCCTGCTTTGCGAAGAAAATCGATTGCTGCTTCGAAGTCACCATCGGCTTCTGTCAAAGCTTTTTTGCAATCCATCATTCCTGCACCAGTCATTTGGCGTAATTTGTTAACGTCTGCGGCTGTAATTGACATTTTGAATATGTTTTATTCTTGTTCTGCTTCTTTTTCGTATTTAGCAGCTACCTTAGCTACTTCTTGTGTTTCCTCGTCAGCAATTCTTTTTGCTTCTTCCTCTTCTGCCAAACGAGCATCATCCTTATCTTGCTTTCTTTCACTCAATCCTTCTTCAATGGCCTTGCTAATTGCTGTAGTGATTACGGCAATCGACTTGTAAGCATCATCGTTAGCTGGAATTGGGTAATCTACTAAATCTGGATTTGAGTTGGTATCACACATCGCGAATACTGGGATGCCTAATTTTTTTGCTTCTTTTACTGCAATGTGCTCACGTTTAACGTCAACAATAAACAATGCAGCTGGAAGACGTGTTAAATCAGTGATTCCACCCAAAACGCGGTTCAATTTTTCTTCTTCACGAGTCATCATTAAACGCTCTCGCTTGGCAAGTGTTTTAACAATTACTTCGTCTTTTAACATTTTGTCGATGCTCGACATTTTTTTAATTGACTTACGAACGGTAGCAAAGTTAGTTAACATACCACCCAACCAACGGTCAGTAACGTAAGGCATTTTCAATTTTTGAGCTTCTGCAGTTACCACTTCTTGAGCTTGCTTTTTAGTCGCAACAAACATGATTTTACGGCCAGAACGTACAATTGCACGAATTGCTGCCGATGCTTCATCTAAACAAGTGATGGTTTTGTTTAAGTCAATGATATGAATACCATTTTTCTCCATAAAGATGTATGGAGCCATTTTTGGGTCCCACTTGCGTGTTAAGTGACCAAAGTGAACGCCTGCGTCAAGCAGTTCGTTGTAGCTTAATTGTGCCATTTTCGGTGATTAAAATTGTGAAAAATAAAAAGGTGGAAAAAGCATCGGCAACAGACAAGCTTCTTCCACGTAAATGCGGAGCTGATTAACGCTTCGAGAACTGGAATTTCTTACGAGCTTTTCTACGTCCTGGTTTTTTACGTTCCACCATACGTGGGTCACGAGTTAAAAAACCTTCTTTTTTCAAAGGGGAACGTAGCTCAGAGTCTTGTGTTTGAAGAGCTCTAGAGATTGCTAGACGTAAAGCTTCAGCTTGTCCTTTGATTCCTCCTCCGTCTACATTTGCAGTTACGTCGAATGAACCAAGTGTGTTCGTTAATGCGAAAGGCTGATTTACCACAATCTGAAGAATTTCAGATGGGAAGTATTCAGTCATGGTACGACCATTGATTTGGATTTGGCCTTTACCTGGGGTCATTGAAATACGAGCAATTGCCGTTTTTCTTCTACCAATTTTACTTGTTAATTCTGCCATTTGTTATTGAATTGACCTGTTTTAGATCATTATGTTCGTTAAAACTTAATTTCTTTAGGTTGTTGTGCCGCGTGTGGATGCTCAGGACCTGCGTAAACGAATAAATTGTTGAACAATTGTCTTCCTAAACGATTTTTTGGTAACATACCTTTAACAGCTGCTTCTACAACTCCTCTTGGGTTTTTTACTAAAACCTCTCTTGGAGTAGCAAAACGTTGTCCACCCGGATAACCCGTGTGACGGATATACACCTTGTCAGTCATTTTCTTTCCTGTCAAACGGATTTTGTCCGCATTAACAACAATTACTTGATCTCCACAATCAACGTGTGGTGTAAACGAAGGCTTATGTTTTCCACGAATGATTTTCGCGATTTCTGAACATAAACGTCCTAAAACTTGATTTTCAGCATCTACTACCACCCAGTCCTTTTGAACTGTAGCCTTGTTGGCAGAGACGGTTTTGTAACTTAAAGTATCCACTATAGTATTGTTTAACTGTTGAATTAACTCTTAAAGATGACGGAATGAATCTTTAAACATTAATTATGACCTATTTTGCAACTAAACGGGCATTCAATCGAAAAATGGGAGTGCAAATTTAGAAAATCAAGAACAAAGTTCCAAGAGACTTGTGTGATTATTTTTGATTATTTTAAATTAAAAAAGGGGCATGCCCCTTTTTTAATCTCTTTTCTATTCTTTTGATTATAAATTACTTAAATCAAAGTCGTCCATAAAAGCTGTTGTGAATTTACCAGATTGAAACCTCGGATCATCCATGAGTTTGATATGGAACGGTATGGTTGTTTTTATTCCTTCTATCACAAATTCTTGTAAAGCTCTTTTCATTCTTAATAAAACCTCTTCTCTACTTTGACCGCTAACAATTAACTTAGCAATCATCGAATCATAATTGGGAGGAATCGTGTATCCCGAATAAACATGTGAGTCGACGCGAACACCACGACCGCCTGGTACGTGTAAATTGGTTATTTTACCTGGTGACGGTCTGAAACCATTCGAAGGATCTTCGGCATTGATTCGGCATTCCAAGGCAAATAATTTAGGGAAGTAGTTTTGTCCACTGATGGCTATTCCAGCAGCTACTTTGATTTGTTCTTTGATCAAATCAAAATCGGTTACTTCTTCTGTGATTGGATGTTCTACTTGGATACGGGTATTCATTTCCATGAAATAAAAATCACCATTCTTGTCTACCAAGAATTCGACCGTTCCAGCTCCTTCGTAATTAATGGCACTGGCGCCTTTGATGGCAGCATCACCCATTTTCTTACGCAATTCGTCAGATAGGGCAGGTGATGGTGTTTCCTCACACAATTTTTGATGCCTCCGCTGAATGGAGCAATCTCTTTCAGATAAATGGCAAACTTTACCAAATTTATCTCCAACTACCTGAATTTCAATATGACGAGGTTCTTCCACGAACTTCTCCATGTACAAGCCATCGTTACCAAATGAAGCAGAAGCTTCCATTTTTGCATCATCCCAAAGTTTTCTGAATTCAGATTCTTCACGGATGATTCGCATGCCACGCCCACCGCCACCTGCTGTAGCCTTGATGATAACGGGATATTTGATGGATTTGGCTAATTCAATGGCTTCTTCAACAGTATCTAATAAACCATCGGAACCCGGAATAACAGGAACTCCTGCTTTTTTCATGGTGTCTTTAGCAGTGGCTTTATCTCCCATCGAATTGATCATCTCAGCCGATGCACCAATGAATTTTATGCCGTGCTCTGAGCAGATTCTCGAAAATTCTGCATTTTCTGAAAGAAATCCGTAACCCGGATGGATTGCATCAGCCCCAGTTACTTCAGCCGCAGAAATCAAAGCCTGTATACTTAAATAAGATAGTTTACTAGGTGGAGGTCCAATGCAAACCGCTTCATCAGCGAACTTAACATGCAAACTTTCTCGGTCTGCTGTGGAAAAAACAGCCACCGTTTGGATGCCCATTTCTCTGCAAGTTCGTATGATTCGAAGAGCAATTTCTCCGCGATTTGCGATGAGTATTTTTTTAAACATAAATTTGTCGTTAATTAATTATTTGGCCAATTATGCTTTTTCTACCAAAAATAAAGGTTGGTCAAATTCAACTGGACTAGCATTTTCGACCAAAATTTTCACAATTTTACCCGAAATTTCAGAGTCAATGTCATTGAATAATTTCATGGCTTCAATCATGCAAACTGTTTTTCCAGGTTCAATTGATGAACCTATTTCTACAAAGTTTTCTTTGTCAGGACCTGGAGCACGATAAAAAGTTCCAATCATTGGGGATTTTACCGTATATAAATGATCGACTGCAGGTGCGGCAGGTGTAGGCGCTGCTGCTTGAGCAATTGGAGCTTCCGAAGTGATATGAGTTGGCACTGTAGCCACTGGTTGTGCTTGGATAATTTGAGGAGCTGTAGTGTGCTTTTTAACGGCAATTTTCAAATCTTCTGTTTCAATACTCACCTCTGCAAGGGGTGATTTCGCGATGTAATCCAATAATCGTTGTATTTCTTTAGTATCCATCTTTGTAATATTTAAATGAGCTTGGTACTTGCTAAATTTTGCTGTGTAAATGTATTAAAAAGCGAACTATTTAACACGTTCTGAATAAGAATATGTACGAGTATCTACCTTGATAATTTCATCTTGTTCGATAAAAATGGGGACCGTAATGGTCGCACCTGTTTCAACAGTGGCTGGTTTTTTCGGGGAATTTGCCGTATCTCCCCGTACGCCAGGTTCTGTGTAAATCACTTTCAATTCAACAAAGGGAGGTAATTCACAAGAAATCGCCGAATCCGTTTCGGTATTAATCAATATCTCTACTTCTTGCCCTTCTTTCATTAAATCAGCCATTTCAACCATGTTTCTGTCCAAAAGAATTTGCTCAAAACTTTCATTGTCCATGAAATTGAACCCATATTCATCTCCAAATAAATATTGGAATTTTCTTCTCTCTACTCTTACTGGGTAAATAGTTACACCCGAATTGAACGTATTGTCAATTACTTTCCCTGAGGTAAGTGAACGCAATTTGGTTCTTACAAACGCAGGTCCTTTTCCAGGCTTAACGTGTAAAAATTCGATGATGGAAAATAAGTCATTGTTGTAATTCAACACCATTCCATTTTTGATATCTGCTGTAGTTGCCATGATTTTATGTCTAATTATTTCGAGTCGTATGCCCATTTTAGGTAAGTAGATCCCCATGTGAATCCGCCACCAAATGCAGCTAAAATTAAATTATCTCCTTTTTTTAATTGCTTTTCATAATCCCACAAACACAGTGGAATGGTGGCAGCGGTGGTATTGCCATATTTTTGAATGTTCAACATCACTTTTTCTTCTCCAATGTTCATTCGATTGGCGGT
>JBILRJ010000126.1:0-8291 GCA_044372695.1 Spirosomataceae bacterium | reverse complement strand
TCTCGCCAGGTATGAACCAAATTTCGATAATACAGATTGTCTTCATCATTTGCCTCTTTCCCTTCTTTACTACCCCAAGAAATCTCATTTAATCCTTCATGTTGCTCCCAATCAATTCCTTTTTGGATGAAAGCTTCCACGGATTGGTGCGTCCTACGCAATTTAGAGGTGTAAATTTTATCGAGTTCCAAATGATGATAAGCCTCAAAAAAAGCTTTGGCTTGTTTTCTACCGAGTTCGTTTAAATCTGCATCAATGCCACTTCCTTGTACCACACCCAATCGATTATAATCTGTTTCACCGTGTCGTACCAGATAAATGTCTTTTACAGAATGCATAAATTATTGAATTAGGAGATTGATATCGCTAAATATTTGCGAATTTTACAGACAAAAATACAAAATATATGTTTAATACTTCTACAAGCCTCGAATCATTGAACGATTGGAGCAAAGGTAATTTATTGGAACATCTTGGCATTGAATTCATTGAGATAACGTCGACAACATTGAAAGCCAAAATGCCTGTGGATCATCGAACAAAACAACCTTTTGGTTTGTTACATGGGGGTGCTTCGGTGGTCTTGGCCGAGTCATTGGGCAGTGTAGCGTCCACATTGGCCGTTGAAGATCCTCTAACTCAAATTGCAGTGGGAGTAGAAATCAATGCCAATCACCTTAAATCGGTGAAAGAGGGCTTTGTGATTGGGACCTGCACTCCTTTGCGAATTGGAAGAACCTTGCATGTATATGATATTAAAATTCACGACGAACAAGAAAATTTAGTGTGCGTTAGCCGCTTGACCGTCGCCATTTTACCTACGAAAAAATAAAGAATGAATTCCGCCAAATCAGATCAAATCCACAGCAAAATTTCTACTTGGGAATCACTTTGGACAAAAGCTCAAAATGAGCTTTCTGCAATAGCAATTTGGCGTTTACCCAATCACACGGAATCTCATTTAATCATTGACGAAAAAGGTGGTAAAGAAATTAATTCACTTTCATTAAACGAATTAGGTTCTGGATTCATGGTTGCCCCATTTCAAGGAAGTCCATATTTTTTAAATGCGGATCAATTGATTAAAGGCGAATTGAGCCCCAATGAAATCTCCCTCCAACATCAAACCAAAGAAATTCATCGACCTGAAGATCAAATTATATTTATAAAAAGTGCGAAAGAAGCAATCCAAAAAATCGAATCAGGCGACTTTCAAAAAGTAGTTTTATCGAGAATTTCTCAAAGTCAATTTTCCGATAATTTCTCCATTGTCCAAGCCTTTCAACAATTGTGCATCGCATACCCAAAAGCATTTGTTTCTGCAGTTTATATTCCCAAATTAGCCTCCACGTGGCTCTGTGCAAGTCCAGAAATTTTGGTAGAAAAAGACCAAAATGGCATTTTCAAGACCATGGCACTTGCAGGAACACAGTCGGCTGTAAATGAACAAGGCTTGCCTTTAAGCGTTCTGCAAGCAAGCTGGACTCACAAAGAAATAGAAGAGCAAGCTTTTGTGAGCCGATACATCATTGATTGTTTCAAAAAAATACGGCTTCGAGAATACCAGGAAAATGGTCCTAAAACAATCATTGCGGGCAATTTAATGCACCTGAAAACAGAATACCTCGTAGATACACAGGCTATTCAATTTCCAGCGCTGCCGGGAATTATGCTTTCGCTCTTGCATCCAACTTCTGCAGTCTGTGGGACCCCAAAAGAATCGGCAATTGAATGGATAAAAGAGGCGGAAACCCATGATCGTGGGATGTATAGCGGTTATTTAGGGCCTGTCAACATTGATCAAGAAATTCAACTTTTTGTGAATTTGCGAACCGTTCGACTTGAACAAAAACCAGATCAAATATTGGCAACCTATTTTGCAGGCTGTGGAATTACAGAAGATTCTGAAGTGGAAAAAGAGTGGTTAGAAACCGAACTAAAATGCGCTACGTTAAAAGCGATCATAGAAAAGTGACTTTCACAGTATCAATTCTTGCATCTTTAGTGGTAAGAATCTGAAAGGTAAAAGGTTGCAAAGAAATCACCTCATTGACACCAGGGATATCTTCATAAAGACTAATCAACATCCCGCCAAGTGTTTCATAATCTCCTTCTGGCAAATTCCATCCAAATTTTTCATTTAAGTAATCAATCTCATGGCGCCCAGATAAGATGTAAGTAAAATCATCAATTTTCTTTTCCACCCAATCCTCCGAATCATCGTATTCATCTTGAATTTCTCCAAAAATTTGCTCCATCACATCCTCCATACTCACCAAGCCAGATGTGCTTCCAAACTCATCTACAACCAAGGCCAAAGATTTTCGTTCTTTGGAAAATTTAACCATCAAATCATTCGCAGGCATGGCTTCAGGAACAATGGGAATGGGTGTTAAAATCGCTTGAAGATCTTTGGGTTTTTTAAACAAGGCCAAGGAATGACAATAACCAATCACATCCTCTAAGTTCTCCTTAAATACCAAAACTTTGGAGTGTCCACTTTCAATGAATACTTTTTGTAGCCCTTCTATCCCTTCGTCTAAATCAATGGCGGTAATTTCCGTTCTAGGAATCATACAATCCCGAACTTTCACCTGCTTAAATTCCAAAGCATTGTGAAAAATTTTTGTATCCACTTCCGCTTCTTCCTCTGTAGAGATTTTACGATTCAAGTTTTGCACATAATGATTCAAATCTGTTAAACCGAAAGCAGGCTTTTCTTCTGAATAGTTTAATCGCAACACTTTGGTAATGAACCATTTAGACAATCCGACAGTCAACCAAACCAGTGGAAACATCAGTGCATATATGATCCAAATGGGTATCGCCAAGGCTTCCAAGATGGCATCTGGATTGATTAAAAAGATGCTTTTGGGTGTAAATTCGGAAGTTGTTAAAATCAAAATTGTAGCCACTACTGAGGCTATCAAACGAGCTGCAATTTCGCTCGTTAACATAGGCACATTGGCCATAATGAGATGATGCAAAAACTCCTCCATGAAAATACCATAGGCCACCAATGAAAGGGTGTTCCCAATTAACATGGTCCCGATGAATCGGCTCGGATGTTGATTAAAATTAGAGATGATTTTAGCCGAAAGAATTTGTTGCTTGGCTTTTAACTCGAAATATAATTTATTAGAGGAGACAAAAGCCATTTCCACGCCGGAGAAGAAAGCGGAGAAAACCATCGCTGTCAAAATGGCTAAAATTTCTGAGTTAGTGATACTTATATCGGGGTCCATGGGACTTATTTTTTAGACTTTTTCTTTAATTGTTTGCTGTTTGGCTTGGAACTTTCACCATTTGAACTCCCTTCAGATTTCAGTCGTTCATTTCTGCTTATTTGGTAATAAAATAAGCAAGCCATGCAAAACATGAGCCAATTGTAGTGAAAGAATAGCTCTAACCAAAATTTACCTTGAATTTCAACTGGAGTCGGGGCATTTAAATCAATCACCCAAATGATGAAAAAACCAATACCTGCCGACAAACTTAATATTTCTTTCCTATTCATGATTTATACCATTAATGATTTTTGTACATACCTAAAAGTGGCGACAAATAAACCAATGAAAATCAAAATAGAGCCAATCCAAACCAAATTGATGTAAGGTTTTTCTAGGGCCTTTATGATGATTAAATCTTGTTGGGTGGTGTTTACTGCAAAACTAAATTCTTGTGTTTTAGGATTGATGGAGGTAAACTTAATCTTAATTCCGGTCTCTTCACTTTCAAAAGCCGGCATACCGACCATCCCATCTTTGATCACAAACACTGGGTTCAATTCATATTGTTGATAATTTTTACCCAAAACCTCGAAACTGGCTTGGACCGCAGCATCATTGGGACCCAGCTGAATATTTTCCAAAGTTGTTACCCTCGCTACGTCTTTCAAAACCGCCACAAAATCATTTAAAAACAAGGTATCCCCCAAGCTAACTGTGGAGTTGGTGGTTGGGCTCCATTGTTTCTCCTCTCCTGCTTCAGCGGCTAATCTTGGATCTAAGGAAACATAAGTATAAATATCATGCGAAAAAGCATGCTTGACGTCTGGAGAAATGGCTGTTCCCATTTTGGGGTTTACTTGCCAACGTGGAAACAAGGATACTGACTTACCTTCACTGTTTTTAAATTCTAATTCATAATAGGTATTTTCAGGCTCTACAGTCAGTGTATCTCCTTTTTTAGCAATCGTAACACTGTCGCGGGTGATGTCTCTCAAAGCCACTGCATGAAAATCCCCTTCAATGATGTCAAAATCCTTGCGGTTAAAATACCCCTTCTGTCCACGTACTTCAATTTTGCGACCCTTGTACGTAACCAAATAATCCTGCATTTGAGCACCTTGGCCAATCCAAAGCGGTAAATTTTCTTTGTTTTCCTTATTGTTGTCTTTGGTAAACTCCTCCGCCTTGTTGGAAATAGCAAATCCAGAACGGTTCATAGAAACGACTTTGGAATAGCCTGAAGAAAATAAAATACCAATCAGCATGATGGCTAAACCTACGTGAGCAGTAGCTCCGCCGGTTAGACTGAATTTCTGTTTCATCAAAAACCAAAGAACGCTAAAATTTGCCACCAAGGCAAACAAACTACTCCACAACAAAGCAATGTAAGATGCCGTGTAAATTTTACCCAAATTAATCATCACAACCGTGAAAAGTGTGGCTAAAATAGCGGAGGTACTCAAAGGTTTCCAAGAAGTTGATTCTTTTATTTTGCCCCACCAAACAAATTGTCCGATACCACTCAATAAAGCAATGGCTAAAAATATCCACAACTGAATTTTACTGTAATGTTCTGCTTGATCAGCAGGTAGTGCAATGTTGGAAACTAAACCAAATGCCTCTGCAATTTTGTTGTAAACGGGAATGGATGTGGTAAAAATAAGTTGGAAAGCCGAAAGGCCTAAAATAGACGCGCCGACAAAAATCCAAAACTCTTTGGAGTAAATGCTCAATTCTTTTTCGTCCTGAGGTAAATCCTTCCATCTAAAAACAGCCAACGCAACTGCCAGTAACAAGAAAGTTCCCATGTAAAGTAACAATTGGCCAGACAAGCCTAAATCGGTAAAAGAGTGTACAGAAGCATTTCCCAAAATTCCTGAACGATTCAAGAAAGTTGAATAAAGCACAAGAATAAAAGTCGAAATGACCAAAATAATCGAGGTTTTTAAGGCTGCACTTGAATTACGGTGGGCAATCATGGTGTGAATAGCGCCAATGAGCACCAACCAAGGCACGAAAGATGCATTTTCTACCGGATCCCAATTCCAATAACCCCCAAAATTCAATGTTTCATAGGCCCAGTACGCACCCATCATAATGCCGACACCTAAAACACCTGCACTAAACAAAGCCCAAGGCAAAGCAGGCTTGATCCATTGGGTATATTGTTTTTTCCACAATCCAGCAATTAAATATGCAAAGGGTACCAAGGTCAGTGCAAAACCCAAAAATAGGGTTGGCGGATGGATAACCATCCAATAATTTTGAAGTAAAGGATTTAATCCGCGCCCATCTTTGGGAATGAAATTGGGTTGCATGCTCCAAACAGGCAAATCAGGTTGCGCCTCTCTCAGCAACAAAAAGGGAGATGAACCAATCTTTAATTCGATTCCTGGAATAATAACTCCCAAAATCATGGACGTCAAGAAAGTTTGTACCAAGGCAAAAATAGCCATTACCGGCGCTTCCCACTTGGGATTACGAACCATCAAAAGAGTGCCCAAAATAGCTTGCCAGAAAATCCACAAGAGAAAACTACCTTCTTGCCCTTCCCAATAACAGGAAATCATGAACATCGTTGGCAGGGCTAAAGAAGAGTGGGTAAAAGCGTAATGGTATTCAAAATAATGGTTGTAGATGATCACAAATAAGCTAGATGCTACTCCAATGACAAAAATTAGGTGCACAATGAAGAAAAAGCGGGCATTGATTTTCCATTCATTTGCCGACAAATCATTGCCTGCTTGGGCAGATTTAAAATAAGCGAATGTAGCAATCAGGGCGGTTATGAACGAACCTATGACTAAAAAATGACCTACTGAACCAATTGTTTCGTGTACCATAATTATTTTTTAACGACCAATGAAGCAGATGAATCCGCTGAAACTTTCCCTTCTTGATATTTGGAAGGACATTTTAACAAGATTTTATCGCAGTAAAAAATGCGATCGGATTTCATATTTCCCACCAAGACAATCTTTTCAGATTTCTCAAAGTCTTGCGGTTTAGGTGCAGCATAAATTACTTGATTTTCACGTCCTAAACTATCTTGAACAATAAATTCCAAACGATTTGCATCCAAAGCGGCATTGAAGTTCAATCCAACAATTTTACCTTGAGCGTCTTTTTTCAATTTCCCCACCACATGCACTTTTTGGTTCGGGTCATTTTGAGCTATTTCTTCCGCCTCATCAAAACCCACATAGGTACTAGCATCCCCTGTGGTAATCAGTATGATTCCGATGGCTACGGCGATTAAAATTAATCCAACGATGTGAGTCTTTTTCATCTTGATTTATTTTTTTAATTGTTTTTCCAATTGGGAAATTTTGGCATCTAAACGGAATAAATAAATAAAAATACCAGCTAAAATAACCGCTACAACAGCAATAACCACATATATTTTACCGTCTTGGCGAAATTGATCGGCCATTTCAACGGTTTGCGCCTGAGTTACAAAACTCATGCACATTAAACTAAAAAGTATTAAAAAAGATTTCATGCGTTTTCCTTTTCTTCAATGATTTGTTCTATTTTTTTAACTCGAATGCGCAAATTGGCCATCCAAAAACCCAATAAAGTCCAACCTATAATGGCGGGATAAAATACCATTCTCATCCGATTATCTAGATCCATGGAATTAAAACCCGGATTTCCTCCATTTCCAGGATGCAGTGAATCTGTCATACGAGGCAAAATCCATATCAAAACCATAAAGATAAAGAATGCAAAGATATTATAGACATTGGAAATTCTTGCCCTTTGTTGTTCATCCGGCATGGAAGATCGGATCAAAAGATAAGCTAAATAAATCAACATGCCAATGGCAACTGAGTTTAATTTTGGATCATTCGTCCACCAATCGCCCCAAGTGAATTTCGCCCAAATACTGCCCGTGATTAAACCCAAAATGGCAAAAAGCAAGCCTATCTCTACGTAGGCATTGGAAATTAAATCATGTTGTAGATCTGACTTACGCAAATATTGAATCGAATGGTAAACCGAAGTACCTAATAAAAATATCATGGTGAACCACATGGTGACGTGGAAATATAAATTACGCACGGTTTCATTCAGAATCGCCTGTCGAGGTACCGGTGAATTAAATCCGGCCCAAATGGTGTAAAACAACAAAAGGACGCAAATAATTTGAGCCCCATATTTTTTCAATGTCGCCATATATAAGGGAATAAAATTCCTGATAAAACAATTACTATCACATCCAATGAACCTAAAATGGCTATTTCATCCCAATTTTCGGAAATCGAAATACCATCTAATGCACTTTTGGATATTTTCAGCAACAAAAGTAACAAAGGAATGATGATTGGAAAACTTAAGACAGCCATTAATGTGGCTGAATTTTCTGCTTGAGCTGCTATTCCTGCCACCAAAGACAAAGAAGAAGCAAAACCAATGGAGCCCAAAAACAAGGTAATTAGATAAAGTTCTAGATTACCTACTGGATTTCCCATCACCCAAGAATAAAATACAAAGCCCACGATCGAGATAAAAGATAAAATCAGCGAATTGTAAATTATTTTGGAATAAATGACTGATTCTGGACTTACCAAGGTATAATAAAAAATGTTTCTTTGAGAAGGCTCTTGGGTAAAACTTTTACCAACCGCATTGACAGCAGTAAACAATAGAATAATCCAAAATAAGGTATTCCATGTAATGGGATTTATTCCCTGATTTTTGGCCTTGAAAGAAAGATAACAGACAAAAATTGTGGACGCAAGGTACAAGAGCAAACCGTGAACAGCATACTTTTGTCGCCATTCTAATTGCATCTCTTTCTTTACTAAAACAGCAATTTCATTCAATACCATGTGAGGTTTCCTTAAGGAACAGGCAATTTACAACAGAAATTGTTTTAAAGGAAGGAATATTGTTATTACATAATAAAAGAGAGAAGAGAGGAGAGAGAAGAGAGAAGAGAGAAGATTTCTATGTTAAAAAACAAGAGTTTTTTCAATTTTTGATAGAAAAATTTCCTGTTGAATAATGTAGGGTTCTCCTCTTTGAATGACAGACATCATTCTGTGGACTAATTTG